>JAEVHO010000154.1 GCA_016802835.1 Micromonospora sp. ATA32
TTCGTGAGGGGGCACGGGGCGGTACGGCGCGTCGAGCGGGGACCCGGCACGCCTAACAGGGCGCAACGAGCGGGCGGGTGACGGGTTATGCCCCGAAGGCCAGCGGCGGGATCAGGCCGGTCGCGCCGGCCAGGACGAGCAGCGCGGCCACCGCGAACACGACGGTGTCCGGAAGCGGGGGACGGCGAGAATCGCGGGAAGGGTACGCGACGGGCACGGTGGGGTCGCCTTCGTGAGGGGGCACGGGGCGGTACGGCGCGTCGAGCGGGGACCCGGCACGCCTAACAGGGCGCAACGAGCGGGCGGGTGACGGGTTATGCCCCGAAGGTCGTGCGACGAGTGATCCCCGTCACTGCGTGACGATCGGCGCAGCCCGGACCGCCCGCCGGGAGCGCGCCGGCGGCGAGGTGGGATCATCGGCGGGTGAGTCGCTCCGACACCATTCGTTTCCGGCACAACCAGGCGATCCTGGTCGCGGCCGTGGTCGCCTTCATCGGCGCCCTGCCGTTCGCCACCGCCGAGTGGTTCCTGCTGCCGGTGCTGCTCGTCCCGCTGGCCATCGCGGTCTGGGCGTGGCGGGCCGGCACCGACGCCGACCCGCGCGAACTGCGCCTGCGGGCGCTCATCGGGCAGCGCCGGATCGCCTGGGACCGGGTGGCCGAACTGACCGCCGACGCGCGGGGGCGGGCGGTCGTCCGGCTCGACCACGGCGAGGAACTGGTGCTCCCGGCGGTACGCGGCGACGAGCTGCCCCGGCTGATCTCGGTCACCGGCCAGAGCCTTCCCGACGCGACCCGCTGACCCGGCGCTCCGCCGCCGGCCCGGCCTCAGTAGCCGTCCACCACCGCGTTGATCAGCGGCTGCCGGCCGCGAACCGGCGAACCTGGTCACCGACCAGCCGGTAAGCCCGTGGCAGCAGCCCGCGTACCGAGCCGGCGACGTGCGGGGTGAGCAGCACGTTCGGCAGCTCCCACAGCGGATGGTCGGCCGGCAGCGGCTCGGGGTCGGTGACGTCCAGCGCGGCCCGGAGCCGACCGGTGGAGAGCTCGGCGACCAACGCCGACGTCCGCGCCACCGGCCCACGGGCGGCGTTGACCAGCAACGCGCCGTCGGCCATCGCGGCGAGGAAGGTCCCGTCGATCAGCCCCCGGGTCGCGTCGGTGAGCGGCACCAGCACCACCACGACGTCGGCCTCCGGCAGCAGGGCCGGCAGCTCGTCGACCCCGTGCACCCCCTCGTCGGGACGGGCGGTCCGGGCCACCAGGGTGAAGTCCACCTCGAACGGCGCCAGCCGGGCGCGTACCGCCGCGCCGATCGAGCCCGCGCCGACGATCAGCACCCGCTTGCCGGCCAGCTCGTCGGTCGGCGCCACCTCGTCGTACGCCCACTCGCGCCGGGCCTGCGCCCGGGCCAGCCCGGGAAAGCCGCGCAGCTGGGACAGAATCGCCGCGACACACCACTCCGCGGTGGCCGAGTCGTGCACACCGCGCGCGTCGCAGAGGGTCACCCCGGCGGGGATCCGGCCGGTCCAGGCGTCCGCGCCGGCCGAGAGCAGCTGCACCACCCGCAGGTCGGGCAGCTCCCGCAGCAGGGCGGTGGCGTCCCAACCGGCGAGGAACGGCGGCACCCAGAACCGCACGTCGGCCACCGGGGAGGGCAGCCGGTCCGAGTCCGCCACGTGTTCCACCGTCACGCCCGGCGGCAGCTCGCCGAGGAGGGAACGCCCGGCCTCGTGCGGGATCCATACCTTCACGACCGCCGACGATAGCCGCCCGCCGGGCCCGCTGAGGCCGGTCGGGTCGCGCCGGGCCCGGCGCGCGGGTTCCCGGGCTAGGCTGGGCCGGGTGAGCCCCCGTCCCCCGTACCCTCGCAGCCGTCGCCGCCGCGCGGCGCTCGCGGTGTCCTCCGTGGCGCTGCTCATGGCCGCCGCCGGTTGCAGCTTCGGCCAGCCGGATCCGGACCCCGCCGGTGAGCCGCCGAACCTCCCCACCCCGTCGGCGAGCGCCAGCCAGGGCGGGGCCGGTCAGCAGGTGGTGGCCACGGTCCTGGCCAAGGGGCTGCGGGTGCCGTGGGGAATCGCGTTCCTGCCCGACGGAGCCGCGCTGGTCACCGAGCGGAACACCGGTCGGATCCTCCAGGTCGGCCCGGAGTCGGGACCGGACGGGCTGAACGTCACCGTGGTGCAGACCATCCCCGACGTGGCGGCGGCCGGCGAGGCCGGCCTGCTCGGCATCGCCGTCTCCCCCTCGTACGTCGACGACCGGACGCTGTTCGTGTACTACACGACCAGTCAGGACAACCGGATCGCCAAGCTGCAGCTGGGTGGTCGGCCGACCCCCGTCCTGACCGGAATCCCCAAGGCGGGCAACCACGACGGGGGCGGGCTCGGCTTCGGCCCGGACGGCAACCTGTACGCCAGCACCGGCGACGCCGGCAACCGCAGCGCCTCCCAGGACCCGAAGAACCTCGGCGGCAAGATCCTCCGGATCACCCCGGACGGCAAGCCGGCGGCCGGCAACCCCTTCCCCGGCTCGCCGGTCTGGTCCCTCGGCCACCGCAACGTGCAGGGCTTCGCCTGGGACGCCGGCAAGCGGATGTACGCCGTCGAGTTCGGCCAGAACACCTGGGACGAGCTCAACCAGATCACCAAGGGCGCCAACTACGGGTGGCCGCAGGTCGAGGGGCAGGCCGACGGCAAGCGCTACGTCGACCCGATCGTGCAGTGGCCGACGTCGGAGGCATCCTGCTCCGGGCTGGCGGCGGTGGACCGGTTGCTGGTGACCGCGTGCCTGCGCGGCGGGCGGCTCTGGGCGGTGGAGCTGACCGACGCCGGCACGGTGCTCGGCCAGCCGCGTGAGCTGCTGACCGGGCGCTACGGTCGGCTGCGGGCCGCGGTCGCCGCCCCGGACGGCTCGATCTGGGTCAGCACCTCCAACCACGACGGGCGGGGCAAGCCCGCCCCGGAGGACGACCGCATCCTGCGGCTCGTCTTCGCCGACGGCGGGGCCGGACGCAGCTGACCGGTCGGCCGCGGCCGAGCCGATGGTCGCAGCGGGCCGGTCGCCCGCGGGGTGGGGCGCGACACGCGGGGCCGGGTCGGTGAGACGCGCCGCCGTACGTCGGGTTTGCCAAGATCCCTGAGTGGGCAGGTCAGAATCTCAGCATGGACGGTCAGGAGAACGAGCAGCGGAGGACCGGCGACGGGGACATCCCCGCGACCGGTCGGGTCCGGCGCTGGGCGGGCCGGCCACGACGTACCGGCGGGACGAGCCGTGCCCGCCGGGCGGGGGTGGCCCTGGCCGTCCTCGTCGTCACCCTGGCCGGGGTGATGATCGGGGTGTTGGTCGGCGGTCGGGTCAGCACCGACATCGGACCGTTCCGCGCCGACCTGACGCTGGCCCCGGCGGTCAGCGGCGGCACCACCGTCGACATCCCACCGCTGGGCGCGCTGCTGCTGGACAGCCATGACGGGCCGACCCATCTGACCGTGCGGCTCGGCGCCCTGGATCAGCGCCGCACCGAGGCGCTGATCGACAACCCGGCAAGCATCAGCCGGGCCAGCCAGTCCGCCGTCGACGACGTCCGCAGCGGCGTCATGCGGCTCGGCCTGCGTACGCTCGCCTCCGTCGTGCTGGTCACCCTGCTACTGGCCGCGCTGGTCTTCCGGGACACCCGACGCACCGCCTGGTCCGGTGGCCTGGCGCTGCTGGTGACCGCCGGCAGCCTCGGTGTGGCCGCATCCACCATGCGGCCGCAGGCGATCGAGGAACCCCGCTACGAGGGGCTGCTGGTCAACGCCCCGGCCATCGTCGGCGACGCCCGCCGGATCGCCAACGACTACACAAAGTACGCCGAGCAGCTCCAACGGCTGGTCGGCAACGTCAGCCAGCTCTACACCACCGTGTCCGCGCTGCCCGTGTACGAGCCCGCCCCCGGCACCACCCGGGTGCTGCACGTGTCGGACATGCACCTGAACCCGACCGGCTGGCAGCTGATCCGGACGGCGGTGGAGCAGTTCGACATCGACGTCGTGATCGACACCGGGGACATCACCGACTGGGGCAGCGAGCCGGAGGCCTCCTTCGTCGGCTCGATCGGGTTGCTGAAGAAGCCGTACGTCTACATCCGCGGCAACCACGACTCCGGCAAGACCGCGGCGGCGGTGGCCCGCCAGCCCAACGCGATCGTGCTGACCAACTCGACCACCACGGTCGCCGGGCTCACCGTCGCCGGCATCGGTGACCCGCGCTTCACCCCGGACAAGGAAACCTCCCCGGCGGGCAGCGGGCTCACCAAGCAGGTCGCCGACCAGGTCATCGGGGCCGGTGAGCAACTCGCGGCCACGGTCCGCAGCTCGCCCCGGCCGGTGAACATCGCGCTGGTGCACGACCCCGCGTCGGCCGGGCCGCTCTCCGGGACGTGCCCACTGGTGCTGGCCGGGCACACCCACGCCCGGCAGTGTCCACGCTGCCGCAGCAACCGGGGCAGATGGCCACCCAGCTCATGGTGGAGGGCTCGACCGGTGGTGCCGGACTGCGCGGGCTGGAGGGCGAGAAGCCCACTCCGCTGTCGATGAGCGTGCTCTACTTCGACCAGCAGAAACGGCTCCAGGCGTACGACGACATCACCGTCGGCGGCACCGGCCAGTCGCAGGTCAACCTGGAACGGCACGTGGTGCGGGACCCGAAGGCCGGCGAGCTGGCCCCGGTGACCCCCACCCCGACCCGCTGACGTCCCTTCCCGCTGGGCTCAGCGCAGGGACAGGGCGGCAAGCGCGGCGTTCACGATGCTGCCGGGGAGCAGGTCGTGCAGCTCGTACAGCTCCTGCACGGTGCCGGACTGCCCGAACTCGTCGACGCCGAGCGGCACCGCCGGAGCGCCCAGCGCCGAACCGAGCCAGGCCATCGCGTGCGAGGCGGCGTCGTGCACCGTCACCACCGGCACCCGGTCGGCGAAGGCCGAGCGCAGCGCCCCGGGGACGCTCGGCACGGTCGCCGTGCGGACGCCCTGCCGCAGCGTGCGCTGCCAGGCACGGTAGAGCCGGTCCAGCGACGTGACGTCCACGACGTGCGCGGCGATGCCCTCCTCGGCCAGCTCCGCCGCCGCCGCCAGCACCTCGGGCAGCACCGCACCCGAGCCGGCCAGCTGCACCACCGGCGCCCCCGCCTCGGCCAGGTGCGGGTACGCCTGGTGCGCGTCGACCAGCCGGTACGCCCCGGCCACGGCCTGCCGGCGCAGCACCGCGTCACCGAGTCGGGCCCGGGCCGCCTCGAACGGCGCCTGGTCGATCGGTCGGGTGCTGAGCCGGAAGTAGTAGGCGCCGTCCTCGGCCGGCGCCGCGGTCGCCGCCTTGGCCGGGCCACCGGCGATCTGGCCGAGCGCATCGCAGAGCAGCCAGTCCAGGGTGGCCGCGTACGCCGGCTCGATGAAGGTCACCCCGGGCAGCTCCAGACCGACCGAAGCGGTGATGGTGGACTGGTGGGCACCGCCCTCGGGCGCGAGGGTGATGCCCGACGGGGTGCCGGCCACCACGAACCGGGAGCCCGAGTACGTGCCGTAGAGGAACGCGTCCAGCCCGCGCAGCACGAACGGGTCGTAGACCGTGCCGACCGGCAGCAGCGGCTGCCCCGACAGGTCCCACGACAGCCCGAGCTGGCCGAGCAGCAGGAACAGGTTCATCTCCGAGATGCCCAGCTCGATGTGCTGGCCCGAGGGGCTCTCGGTCCAGCGCAGCATCCGGTCCTCGGTCCAGGAGCGCTGCTCCGTCGGGGCGAAGACCCCGGTCTTGTTGATGAACCCGGCCAGGTTGGTGGAGGTGGCCACGTCCGGCGCGGTGGTGACCAGGTACGGCGCGACGTTCTCGTCACGGGCCAGGTCCACCAGCACCCGGCCGAAGACCTCCTGGGTGGAGACCGGCTTGTTCGCGCGTACCCGGGTGGTGTCCGGGACGCTGACCCCCAGCGACCGCTCGCGGGGCGCGCGGGCCACAGCCTCGCGGCGCTCGCCGGCCCGGATGCCGGCCGGCGACGCCGGGTCGAGCCGGTCCCACTCACTCTCCGCGTCCAGGCCGTTGGCGGCCCGCAGGGCGTCGACCTGCTCAATGCTGAGCAGCGCGGAGTGGTTGCGGGGATTACCGGCGATCGGCAGACCCCACCCCTTGACGGTGTACGCGAAGATCACGCTGGGCCGGTCGGTGACCGCGTCGCACTGGGCGTACGCGTCGAGCATCGCCTGCAGGTCGTGCCCGCCCAGGTCGGTGACGAGCGGTCCCAGCTCGTCGTCCGGGATGTCGGCGATGAACTCCCCGATACCGGTCGGCGCGCCGTCCAGGAACTGCTTGCGCAGCGCCGGCCCGGTCAGCCCGAACAGCGACTGGTACTGCTCGTTGGGCATCGCGTCGATCCAGTTCCGCAGCCGCTCGCCGCCCGGCCGGGCGTACGCCTCGGCGAGCTTGCGGCCGTACTTGACCTCGACGACGTGCCAGCCGGCGGCCTCGAACTGGCCGCGCCACTGGTTGATCCGTACCCCGGGCACCACCCGGTCCAGCGACTGGCGGTTGAAGTCGACCAGCCACATCACGTTGCCCAGGCCGGTGGTGGCCGGGTCGGCGACCGCCTCCCAGATGTTTCCCTCGTCCAGCTCGGCGTCGCCGATCAGCGCCACGAACCGGGAGTGCGGGCGCTCGCCGAAGTGCGCGTCGACGTAGCGGCGGGTCACCGCGGCGAAGAGCGGCGCCGCCGCGCCCAGCCCCACGGAGCCGGTGGAGAAGTCCACCTCGTCCGGGTCCTTGGTCCGCGACGGGTACGACTGGAGGCCACCCCGGGCGCGCAGCTTCGGCAGGTACGACCGGTCCAGGTTGCCCAGCAGGTATTGGATGGCGTGGAAGACCGGCGAGGCGTGCGGCTTGACCGCGACCCGGTCCTCGGCGTCCAGGTGGGCGAACCAGAGCGCGGTCATCGCGGTGACCAGCGAGGCGCTGGACGCCTGGTGCCCGCCGACCTTCACCCCGTCGCTGGTGTTCCGGTCGTGGTTTGCGGCGTCCACGATCCGGGTGGCGAGCCAGAGCACCCGGCGCTGGATCTCGTCGAGGACATCGAGGTCGGGGCGGGGCGGGTGCGCGTTCACGGTCGACTCCAGGGGCCGGGCGTCGCCATTGGCGCCCGTCGGGGGGTGGGTGAGGAAGGAGGCCGCCGCCGGACGGCGACGGCCTCCCGCGGGGTGCGGTCAGCCCTGGGCGCCGAGACGCTCCAGGACCAGCTCGCGGACGGTCTTGGCGTCGGCCTGGCCCCGGGTCGTCTTCATGACCGCGCCGACCAGCGCGCCGGCCGCGGCCACCTTGCCGCTGCGGATCTTGTCGGCGATGTCCGGGTTGGCGGCGATCGCCTCGTCCACGGCGGCGGTGAGCGCGCCGGTGTCGGAGACGACCTCCAGACCCCGGTTGGTCATGATCTCGGTCGGCGAACCCTCGCCGGCCACCACGCCCTCCAGGACGGTACGGGCCAGCTTGTCGTTGAGCTTGCCGGCGTCGACCAGGACCTGCAGCTCGGCGACCTGCGCCGGGGTGGCTCCGATGTCGGCCAGCTCCACGCCGGTCTCGTTGGCCCGCCGGGACAGCTCACCCAGCCACCACTTTCGGGCCGCGGCCGGGGTGGCGCCGGCGGCCACGGTCTGCTCGATCAGCTCGACCGCACCGGCGTTGAGCACCGACTGCATGTCCAGGTCGGACAGGCCCCACTGTTCCTGGAGCCGACGCCGGTGCAGCCGGGGCAGCTCGGGCAGGGCGGCCTTCAGCTCGGCCACCCAGGCGGTGTCCGGGGCGAGCGGGACCAGGTCCGGCTCCGGGAAGTACCGGTAGTCGGTCGCGGTCTCCTTGGACCGGCCCGGCCGGGTCTCGCCGGTGTCCTCCTGGAAGTGCCGGGTCTCCTGGATGATCCGGCCGCCGGCGTCGAGCACCGAGGCCTGCCGCAGCATCTCCGAGCGGACCGCCCGCTCCACCGAGCGCAGCGAGTTGACGTTCTTGGTCTCGGTCCGGGTGCCCCACTCCTCGCCCGGGAGGTTGAGGGAGGTGTTGACGTCGCAGCGCAGCGAGCCCTCCTCCATCCGGACGTCGGAGACGCCCAGCGAGCGGAGCACGTCGCGCAGCTCGGTGACGTACGCGCGGGCCACCTCGGGCGCGAGCGCGCCGGTGCCGGGGACCGGCTTGGTGACGATCTCCACCAGCGCGATGCCGGCCCGGTTGTAGTCGACCAGCGACTCGGTCGCGCCGTGGATCCGGCCGGTGGCGCCACCGACGTGCAGCGTCTTGCCGGTGTCCTCCTCCAGGTGCACCCGCTCGATGCCGATCCGCACCAGTTCGCCGCCGACCTCGACGTCCAGGTAGCCCTCCGAGCAGAGCGGCTCGTCGTACTGGCTGATCTGGAAGTCCTTCGGCATGTCCGGGTAGAAGTAGTTCTTCCGGGCGAACCGGCACCACTGCGCGATCGAGCAGTTGAGCGCGAGGCCGATCCGGATCGTCGCCTCGATGGCCGCCTTGTTGGCCACCGGCAGCGAGCCGGGCAGACCCAGGCAGACCGGGCAGACCCGGGTGTTCGGCTCGCCGCCGAAGTCGGTCGGGCAGCCGCAGAACATCTTGGTGTTCGTGCCCAGCTCGACGTGGGTCTCCAGGCCGATCACCGGTTCGTAGCGCGCGACGACCTCGTCGTACGCGGGCAGCGTCGTCGTCATCTGGGCTCCTGCCTCACAGTGCCGGTGGGGTGAACGTGCCGACCGCGGACTCCAGCGCGGCGGCGACCCGGTACATCCGGTCGTCCGCCATCGTCGGGGCCATGATCTGCAGACCGACCGGCAGCCCCTCGGACAGGCCGCACGGCACCGAGATGCCCGGTCCGCCGTAGAGGTTGGTCGGGATGGTGTACAGGTCGGCCAGGTACATCTGGTACGGGTCCGAGGTGCGCGACCCGATCGGGAACGCCACGAACGGGGTGGTCGGCGAGATCAGCGCGTCCACCCGGTCGAACGCGGCGGTGAAGTCCCGGGTGATCAGCGTCCGGACCTTCTGCGCCTGCCCGTAGTAGGCCTCGTAGTAGCCCGAGGAGAGGGCGTACGTGCCGAGCATGATCCGGCGCTTGACCTCGGGGCCGAAGCCGGCCTCCCGGGTCAGCGACATGACCTCCTCCAGCGACCGGTTGCCGTCGTCGCCGACCCGCAGGCCGAACCGGACACCGTCGAACCGGGCCAGGTTGGAGGAGCACTCACTCGGGGCGATCAGGTAGTAGGCCGGCAGCGCGTACCGGAAGTTGGGGCAGGAGACCTCGACGATCTCGGCGCCCAGCTTGGCCAGCGCGTCCACCGACTCGCGGAACGCGGCCATCACGCCCGGCTCGGCGCCCTCGCCGACCAACTCGCTGACGATGCCGAGCCGGACGCCGGTCAGGTCGCCGGTCGCGCCGAGCCGCGCCGCGGCCACCACGTCCGGCACCGGCTGCGGGATCGAGGTCGAGTCGCGCGGGTCGTGGCCGCCGATGACCTGGTGCAGCAGCGCGGCGTCGAGCACCGTGCGGGCGCACGGGCCGGGGGTGTCCAGCGACGAGGAGAACGCCACCAGGCCGTACCGGGAGGTGCCGCCGTAGGTCGGCTTCGCCCCGACGGTGCCGGTGACCGCGCCGGGCTGCCGGATCGAGCCGCCGGTGTCCGAGCCGATCGCCAGCGGCGCCTCGTACGCGGCCAGTGCCGCCGCGCTGCCGCCGCCCGAGCCGCCCGGGATCCGGGCCAGGTCCCACGGGTTGTGGCTCGGGCCGTACGCCGAGTATTCGGTGGAGGAGCCCATCGCGAACTCGTCCATGTTGGTCTTGCCGAGCATCACCGTGCCGGCGGCGCGCAGCCGCTGCACGATCGTCGAGTCGTACGGCGGACGCCAGCCCTCCAGGATCCTCGACCCGACGGTGGTGGGCACGCCCTTGGTGGTGAGCACGTCCTTGACCGCGACCGGCACGCCGGCCAGCGGGCCCAGCTCCTCGCCGGCGGCACGGCGGTCGTCCACCTCGCGGGCCGCGGCGAGCGCACCCTCGCTGTCGACGTGCAGGAAGGCGTGCACCCGGTCGTCGACGGCCGCGATCCGGTCCAGGTGGGCCCGGGTCACCTCGACGGCGGAGGTCTCGCCGCCGGCGACGAGACCGGCGATCTCCGTCGCGGTCATTCTGGTCAGGTCGCTCATGACGCCACATCCTCATCCAGGATCCGCGGTACGCGGAACCGCTGCTCCGCGACGTCGGGCGCACCCGACAGCGCCTCCTGCGGGGTCAGCCCCGGCACCACGACGTCCTCGCGGAGCACGTTGGTCAGCGGCACCGAGTGGGAGGTCGGCGGGATGTCCGCCGCAGCGACCTCGCCGACCTGCGCGACCGCCTGGAGGATCACGTCGAGCTGGCCGGCGAAGGTGTCCAGCTCCTCCTCCGTGACGGCGAGCCGCGACAGCCGCGCCAGGTGCGCGACCTCCTCGCGGGAGATGGCGGCCATCAGTGCCCCCTTCGTGACTGACTGCTGCGTCTGGCGGTGGGTCGACCGCGCGACGGGTTGACCCGCGGTGACCGGAGCGAGTCTATTGTTCCGCGGTCGCGCCGCGTCCCCGACTCCCCCTCCAGGCCGCCGAACGGGACGATCGGAGCCGCCGACTCACCGGGCGTGCCGGCGGGGGGATCTCCGCGTCGTGACCGCCGGCCGGGCGGACCGGCCGGTAGCGGGCCAGCCAGGTGGCGAGCTCCTCGGCCGGCATGGGACGGGCGTAGAACCAGCCCTGCGCCACGTCGCAGCCGGCGGCGTGCAGCAGCCGCCAGGTCCGCTCGTCCTCCACCCCCTCGGCGACCACCCGCAGCCCGAGGGCCCCGGCCAGCTCGATCATCGACCGGACGATCGCCGCGTCGTCGGCGCTCCTCGGCCATCCCGAGGACGAACGACCGGTCGACCTTGACCTCGGACAGCGGCAGCCGGCGCAGGTGCTGCAGGGACGAGTATCCGGTGCCGAAGTCGTCCAGGGCGATGGCCACCCCGATCCGGTGCAGCTGGGAGATGGTGGCCAGCACCCGGCGGGGGTCGGCCATCAGGGCCCCCTCGGTGATCTCCACCTGCAGCCGGTCCGCCGGAACGCCGTACCGGGACAGCCGGTCGCCGATCTGGTCGGCGATCTCGCCGGTGTGCAGGTCCCGCACGCTGACGTTCAGCGCGGCCCGCAGGGTGATCCCGGCCGCCGACCACTTGGCGAGCTGTTCGACGACGTCGTCCACCACCCGCCGGGTGAGCAGCCGCATCACCGCGCTCTGCTCGGCGACCCGGATCAGCTCCTCCGGGTCGACCATGCCGCGCCGCGGGTGACGCCAGCGCAGCAGCGCCTCGACGCCGACCACCTCGCCGGTGGCGATGGCGATCTGCGGTTGGTAGTACATGGTGATCTCGCCCGCGTCACCGGCCGGATCACCCGCCGGCTCCGGTCCGCCGGCCCGCCGGTCGCGGGCGTCAAACCCGGCAGCGCCCGACGGGCCGGGGGCGTCCGACCCGGGGACGGTCGGGTCCTCGACGGGGACCGGCTCCGCGCCCGGCTGGGCCGCCGGCCCGACCAC
>JAEVHO010000155.1 GCA_016802835.1 Micromonospora sp. ATA32
GGCGCGAGGAAACCCGCCCCCGCATTCCCGGACCACGGACACGATCCGTCGGCGCCGGATGCGGTGAGAACGCGGGAGACCAGAACGCCCAACACCGTTCGGGGCGCTCGGCCGAGCACGGGTTCTGGCAACAGAACTCACTCCCGCTCAGTCTTTAGGAACGGTAGAACGGCCACTCCCACACGTACCGCGCACGGGTCTTGTCCAGCACCTGCACACCGGCCAGGAACGCGCGGATCCGGCGGGGCACCGGCTCGATGTGGTCGACCGGGGCGATCGCCTTCGGATAGTCGGTCACCTTGTCCTCCAACCGCAGCAACGACCTGGCTCGAACGGGCACTGGCTCAACGATCAGGAATGTCGGTGCGTCGTTCCGGGCGTTTCGGGCAGATCGGTGACCGACCGGCCGTCGGCGCGGTGGCTGGGTCGGGGGTGGCTCAGAGCCGGTCGTACTGCTCGCGGACCAGCGTCTCGACGGCGGTGACGGTGTCCGGCGGTCCGCCGGTCACGGTGACGAGCACGACGATCTCGTTTCGGCGTGCAACGGCCAGTACCTCGGCCCGGACCTCGCCCTCTCCGGTGAAGGCCGACGCCCCCGGCACGTCGGGGATCTCGACCACGTCCCCGGGACCACGAGTCGACCGCTGCAGGTCGTCGTAGGACTGCTGGAACTCGTCTGCCACCTCCGCCGCGTCGAATTGGAGCAGGGTGACCGTCACCGAGGCGGCGTCCGGTCGGGTCCACGCCGCGCCGGCGGCGTGTCGCACGTTGTTGTGTACCTGCGCGACGAGCATCAGGGCCCGCATGTCCCCGTCGAGCGGCAGGACCCGGGTGATGTTGACCCGATCGCCGACGGCGGCCGGCGTGGCGCGAGCCGAGTCGGCCGGGCGCGCCACGAGCAGCGCGGCGAGGTCGCCGTGGGGGGTTGGCGGGCGGATGAGCCACCTGCCAGACCACCGCCCCCGACGACGGCCGCGGCGACAGAACCCGCCACGACGCCGGTTAGGGACCAGGGGCGCCGCCACCAGGGAACCGGCGCCGGGCGGGTGGCCCAGCGCGGGCCGGGCACGACGATCGGGGTCGGGCCTGTGGGAGCCCGGCGGCTCCGCCGCGACGGTCTCGGCGGTGGGTGCCGGTTCCGCCGGGACGGTCTCGGCGGTGGGTGCCGGTTCCGCCGGGACGGGACTGGTGGGCGTGGGCGGCTTCGGCGCCGCTGTCAGGGTCGACACGGCGCTGGCCAGCAGCAGCATCCCGACCAGCGCGAGCCAGAGGCCGGCGAGGAAGTCGGTGTTGGGGTGGTCGCCTGCGGGAAGCCGCTGGCGCTCACGGCGCGCCGCCGGGTAGGAAGGTCAAGATCGCCAGTGCCACGCTGAGCACCGAGGCGGCCACCCGCACGCCATGGCGCCACTGCGGCCGCGCCCAGGCCATCACGAGCAACGCCAGCAGCAGGACCCACCCGACGTACAGCGACGTCCGGAAGCCCGGGAGGTCGGCCAGCGCGTACGTCCGCACTTCGGGGGAGGGAGCCCGGCCCAGCAGCAGATCGTCGATGCTCTGCCCGGGTCGTACCGCCACCCACGGCATGGAGTGCGCGCTGGCCAGGACGATCAGGCCGATGATCGCCGTCGTCGCGGCCCGTGCGTGATGTCGGCCGAGCGCGACCGTGGGGGACGGGCCTGACGAGGCCCCCTGCGGGCCAGAGGTGATCTTCACGGCGCACATCATGGCAGCGCCGTGGAATGCCGTCGACCCCGCTGGCAGGGCTGGACTCGCGGTCAACGTCGTCTGTCCCGGGCGCTGGCTTGCGGTGGCAGCGCGGTCACGACAGAGGCTCCCAGGTGGACCGGGAGCCTCCGTCGTGGCGCGGGCGTCAGCGGTAGATGTGTACCGGCGTACTGACGCCAATGATCGACCACAAGCGGTTCATGGCCGGTACGGTGACCCGGACGCAACCGTGACTGGCCGGGTAGGTCGGGACGGACGTGGCGCCGTGCACGGCGTAGCCGTAGTAGAAGTAGTTCGGCCGCCACAGCAGGCCGAGCGAGCTCTGCCGCCAGCCGTCGATGCGGCGCTGGATCGTGTAGTTGCCGGTCGGCGTCGGGGTGCTGGCCTTGCCGCTGGAGGCATCCACGATGCGCACCACGGATCCCTGGCGCGCCAGGTACACGACCTGCTTGGTCAGGTTCGCCTCGACGGAGTAGCCCGAGTGCGTGTACTTCGGCTTCGGGATCAGCGGTCGGGTGAGGGCTGCCCAGGTCTGCGGCCCCACGATCCCGTCCCGGACCAGGTTGTTCACCTTTTGGAAGGCGACGACCCCGTGGTGCGTCGAGGGTCCGAAGATCCCGTCGATGGGGCCCACGTCGTAGTGCAGCGCGGCGAGCCGGCGCTGAAGGCTGGTCACCACCGTGCCGCGGGAACCCTCCCGCAGTACAGGCTGAGCTGTTGTCGTGGCGAAAGCCCGGGGGGCGGCAGGAGCCGTCCTGACTTCTGCGGTGGTGCGGACGCCAGCGGACGCTGAACTGGCGGGGATGACCAGGCTGCCGCTGGCCACGAGGACTGCCACCCCGAGAGCGGTGCGGGAACGACGGTGGCGCTGGTGAGTGGTGCGTCCTGAGAAGGAAATCATCGTCCCTCCTTTCCGAACTGCCAGGATTTGACGGTAGTCCGTGGAGGCAAGGGACCGCTGCCCGTTACCTCCATCGTCCCCAGCCGGGGGACTCCTCTGTCACTCGCCGAGCATCTACACATCTGATGCTCACCATGTAAAGCCTGCAGGCTGTTCATGCTGGCCGATCCCGGATAGGGTCCCGGCCAGTCGTCCAGCAGGAGGTTCCCGGTGCTCAGGAAGCATGTGCTTCGCGTCGTCGTCGGTGTTGCCACACTCTCGCTCGCCCTCACCGGCTGCGGCCGCTCGACGAGCGGCCAGACGCCGCAGGCTGCTGGCTCCGCCTCGGTCGCCGCCGACGCCAAGGCCGCCGACCTGGTGCCGGCCGCCCTCAAGGAGAAGGGCGTGCTCCGGGTGGCCACCGCCGAGGGCTACCCGCCGATGGAGATGTACAAGGAGGGGACCCAGGACCTGATCGGCGTCGACCCGGAGCTGGCCGCGGCGATCGCCGGGCGGCTCGGCCTGAAGCTGGAGATGACCAACGGCAGCTTCCCCGGTCTGATCCCGGGCCTGCAGGCTGACCGCTGGGACCTGGCGATGTCCTCGATGAGTGACACCGAGGAGCGGCGCAAGGCCGTCGACTTCGTCGACTACTTCCAGGCCGGTGGCGCGATCATGGTGGCCAAGGGCAACCCCGCCGGCGTCAAGGACCTGGCCGACCTGTGCGGTCGCGTCGTGGTGCTGGCCAAGGGCAGCTCGAACCTCGCCATCGGCGAGGGGCAGAACGCGAAGTGCGGCAAGAAGATGACGATCTCGCAGAGCGAGGACGCCCCGACCGGCCTGCTGCAGATCGACGCCGGACGCGCCGTCGCCACCATCGTCGACTACCCGGTGGCCAAGATGCTCGCCCAGTCCAGCGGCAAGTACGAGGTGCTGGAGGCGCAGTACGAGGCCGGCCCGTGGGGCATCGCCCTCGACAAGAAGGACAGCCAGCTGCGCGACGCGGTGCGCAAGGCGCTCCAGGAGCTGATCGACAGCGGGGACTACGCCAAGATCATGGAGAAGTGGGGCGTGCAGGGCAGCGGCGTGAAGGCCGCCACCGTCAACGACCAGAAGTGAGCACACCGGTGAACCGTTCGGTCGACGAACGTGATCCGGCCGCCCCGGGCCCGGCTTCGGCCGGGCCTGCCGGCCCGGAGACGCCGGAGACGAACCGGATCAGTCACCCCGTCAGGCCCGGACGCTGGCTGGCCGCCGGGGTGACCGCCCTGGTCCTGGCCTGGCTGGGCTGGTCGGTCGCCGTCAACCCCAACCTGCACTGGGACATCGTCGTGGCCTACCAGTTCGACCGGGTCATCATGGACGGGCTCCGGGTCACCATCCAGCTCACCGTCGCGTCGATGGCCATCGGTGTGGTGCTCGGCGTGGTGGTCGCGCTGATGCAGGTCTCCGACAGCCAGGTCCTGCGGGCCGGTGCCATCGCGTACGTCTGGTTCTTCCGTGGCACCCCGCTGCTGGTGCAGCTGATCTTCTGGTTCAACATCGCGCTGATCTTCCCGGAGATCGGACTGGGTGTCCCGTTCGGCGGCCCGAAGCTGGTGACCTGGGAGACCAACGCCCTCGTCACCGGCTTCGTCGCGGCGCTGCTCGGCCTCAGCATCAACGAGGGCGCCTACATGAGCGAGATCGTCCGGGCCGGCCTGCGGGCCGTCGACCCCGGTCAGCAGGAGGCCGCGGCGGCGCTCGGCATGTCCCGCCTGAAGATCATGAAGCGGGTGGTGCTGCCCCAGGCGATGCGGATCATCGTCCCCCCGACCGGCAACCAGTTCATCTCCATGCTGAAGACCACGTCGCTCGTCTCGGTCATCGCCGGCGCCGACCTGCTCACCGTCGCCCAGCGGCTCTACCTGACGAACTTCGAGGTGATCGCCCTGCTCATCGTCGCGTCCATCTGGTACCTGGTCCTCACCACCGTCGCCAGCGTCGGCCAGTACTTCCTCGAACGCCGGTTCAGCCGCGGGTTCGGTGTCACCGTGCCGGGCACCCTGCGCGGACGGATCGGCCGCAACCTGCGGTTCTCGGGGAGCACGCGATGACGACACCGATGGTGCGGTGCCAGTCCCTGCGCAAGAGCTTCGGCCGCCTCGAGGTCCTGCGCGGCATCGACATGGTGATCGAACGGGGCCAGGTCGTCTGCGTGGTCGGGCCCTCCGGCTCCGGCAAGTCCACCCTGCTGCGCTGCCTCAACCACCTCGAGGAACCGCAGGCCGGCCGGGTGTACGTCGATGGCGAGCTGATCGGATACTCCGAGCGCGGTGGGCGGCTCCGCCCGCTGCCGGATGCCCGGCTGCGCCGACAGCGCGAGTCGATCGGCATGGTGTTCCAGCGGTTCCACCTGTTCCCGCACCGCACCGCCGTGGAGAACGTGATGGAGGGCCTGATCGCCGTGAAGGGCGTCGGGGCGGCTGACGCCCGCAAGCGGGCCGATGACCTCCTCGACCGGGTCGGACTGGCCGACCGCGCACACCACTACCCGGCGCAGCTCTCCGGCGGCCAGCAGCAACGGGTGGCCATCGCCCGCTCCCTGGCGATGTCACCGAAGCTGATGCTCTTCGACGAACCGACCTCGGCGCTCGATCCCGAACTCGTCGGTGACGTGCTGGAGGTGATGAAGAACCTCGCGGCCAGCGGCATGACGATGATCGTGGTGACCCACGAGATGGGCTTCGCCCGTGAGGTCGGCGACCACCTGGTCTTCATGGACGAAGGGATGATCATCGAGCAGGGGCCGCCCCGGGACCTTCTTGCCGCGCCGCAGCACGACCGTACCCGCGCGTTCCTGTCCAAGGTGCTCTGATGGCGCAGCTCGACCTGCTGGTCACCGGCGGTGAGGTCATCGACGGCACCGGCTCGCCGGCCCGCCCGGCGGACGTGGGCGTCCGGAACGGGCGGCTGGTGCTGTTACCGCCGCGCAGCCACACCCCCGCCGTCGACGTGGTGGACGCGGCGGGTCTGGTTGTCACACCGGGCTTCATCGATGTGCACACCCACTCCGACCTCCTCGCCGGCGACGACGAGCAGCGGGAGGTGCTGCGGCAGGCGCCGCTGCGCCAAGGCGTCACCACAGAGATCTGCGGCAACTGCGGGATCAGTCCCTTCCCCGTACCGCCCGAACGCGGCGGGCCGGTCCGGGAGCTGATCGCGGCGACGTTCGGTCCGCCCCCGTCGGCGTACGCGTCGTTCCCGGAGTTCGCCGCCGCGCAGGGCGTGGCCCGGCGCAACCACCTCGCCGCCCTCGTGGGTCACGGCACGCTGCGCGCCGCCGTGGTCGGCTTCGCCCAACGGCGTGCCACCCCCCGAGGAGATCCGGCGGATGTGCCAGCTGCTCGACGAGGCGCTCACCGCCGGCGCGCCGGGCTCTCCACCGGCCTGATCTACTCACCCGGCGTCAACGCCGGCACCGACGAGGTCATCGCACTGGCCCGGGTGGCCGCCGCACACGGCAAGCCGTACGTGACCCACCTGCGAGACGAGATGTCCCAGGTCGAGTCGGCCCTCGAAGAGGCGATCGAGATCGCCACCGCGGCAGGGGCGGCGTTGCAGGTCTCCCACCACAAGACGGCCGGCCGGCGGGCCTGGGGCGCCACCGTCCGCACCCTGGCCCGGCTCGAGCGGGCCCGAGCGGCCGGGCTGGACGTCACCTGCGACGTCTACCCGTACACCGCCGGCAGCACGGCCCTGCACGCGATGCTGCCCCCGTGGGTGATCGCCGACGGGGTGCCGGCCATGCTCGCCGCCATCGCGGAGCCCGCGGTCCGTGACCGGATCCGCACCGACCTGGTCGCCGGGGTGCCGGGCTGGGAGAACACCGTGGGCAACGGCGGCTGGGACCTGATCCGGGTGGCGTCCGCCCCGAACAGCCCGGACGTCCAGGGGCACACCATCGCCGACCTGGCCGCCTCAGCGGGCACCGACCCGGTCGACTACGCCTGCGACCTGCTCGCCGCCGAACGGGCAGACGTCACCATCCTCAGCCACTCCATGCACGAGGACGACGTACGCCGGGTGCTCGCGAGCCCCCTGACCATGCTCTGCTCCGACGGCGTACCGAAGGCGGGTCGCCCCCACCCGCGCTGGGCGGGCAGCTTCACCCGGGTGCTCGGTCACTACGTACGCGACGTGGGTCTGCTGAGTCTGGTCGAGGCGGTGCACAAGATGACCGCAATGCCCGCTGCCCGCTTCGGCCTGCCCGACCGAGGTCTGCTCGCCGACGGATACGAAGCGGACCTGGTGGTCTTCGACCCCCAAGGAATCGCCGACGGCGCCACCTATGACGATCCGCTGGCGCCGCCGCGCGGTGTCCGCTGCGTGGCCGTGGCCGGCCAACTCGTCGTGGACGGCGACGAGATCAGCCAAGCCCGGCCCGGCCGGGTGCTGGCCGTACCGGATCGTGCGCCTGCCGTGCCCGGTCGGCGATGACCGGCGACCCGGGAGGCCACGTCCCAGCCGCCGGCGTGCGGGTCGCGGCGATGGTGCGGCGGCTGGACGACGAGCGCACCCTTGCCACCGACCCCGACCTGGTCCTACCGCTGGCCAGCGTCGGCAAGGTGCTGCTCCTCGCCGAGGTGGCCCGACGGCTCGCCGACGGTACGCTCGCCCCCCGACCAGCCGGTCGACCTGCTCGACTCCGACCGGCAGGTCGGCGGCACCGGACTGCTCGGCCTGCTGTCACCCCGGCAGTACACGGTCGCCGACCTGGCCACCGCGGTGGCCGCGGTCAGCGACAACGCCGCCACGAACGGGCTGCTCCGCCTGGTGACGCTGGACGCCGTCCAGGACCTGGCCCGCCGCATCGGCCTGCGGGACACGACCGTGCACGACCGCCTCCGGGCCGCCCGCGGCGACGACGTACCGGCGACGTTCGCGACCGGCACCGCCCGCGAGCTCTGCGCCTTCCTCGCCGAGGTGGCGACCGGGAACTGGCAGAGGCCGCAGCGTCCGGCCTGCTGCGCCGGTGGCTCGCCGGCAACACCGATCGCACCCTCGTCGCCGACACCGTCTGCCACGACCCCTGGTCGACCGACGGCGTCCGGGTGATGAACAAGACCGGCACCGACACCGGGGTACGCGCCGACGCCGGGATCGTG
This sequence comes from Micromonospora sp. ATA32, assembly GCA_016802835.1. Taxonomy (GTDB): domain Bacteria; phylum Actinomycetota; class Actinomycetes; order Mycobacteriales; family Micromonosporaceae; genus Micromonospora. Next base: position 7,753 of record JAEVHO010000155.1, read on the forward strand.
GTCGGCCGTCACACCGTCGTCTACGCCGTGATCGGTGCGTTCGAATCCGGGGCGGAGCGGGCCGCCGTGACGGAGCTGCGGCGGTGGGGGACGGCGGTCGACCGACTCGCCGGCACCGGAGCCCACCGCGCGGAGAGCTCCTGACTGAGCCAGGCCGCAGCGTCGGTCAGCCGGTCGACGAAACTTCCGACCACCGGGTTCGGATTGCCGGGGCGCAGAGCCACGCCGATCTCCCGGTGCAAATTGGCGTGCGACAGGTGCCGGACGGCCACGCCGCCAGGGTTGCGCAAGCCCAGCGACGGCACCAGCGCAATGCCGACGCCCGCCCGGACCAGGCCCAGCACGACTTCGTAGTGGTCGCTGCGGCAGCGGACCCGGGGCTGAAAACCCTCGGCCCGCGCCGCCAGTTCCAGCACGGAGACCTCGCTCTGCACACCGAGGGTGGTGATCCATGGTTCGTTCGCGAGGTCCGTGAGCCGCAGCCGCCGCCGGCTGCTCAGCGGGTGGTCGGCGGGAAGCACCACCAGCTGCGGGTCCACCATCAGCGGCGAGACCCTCGCGAAAGACGGATCCTGGGCCGGGCTCAGCGGATGGTCGAACACCACCACGAGGTCCAGCTGACCCTGGTTGAGGCGAGGCAGTAGCTCCTGCGGCTGCCCCAGGATCAGCGCCAACTCGACCTGCGGATGGTCGCGGGTGAAGCTCGACAGCGCGTGCGGCAGCAGCTCGGCGCCAGCGGTGGCGAAGAACCCGATCCGCAGCAGACCCCGCCGGCCCTCGCCGTGGGCGGACAGCTCGTCGCGGGCCGCCGACATCAGGTCGGCGATCTGCTGCGCGTAGTCCGCGAGCCGCTGACCCGCGACGGTGAGTCGCAGGCTGCGCGGCCCCCGGTCCACCAGCGCCACCCCCGCCTCCTGCTCCAGCGTCGCGAGCTGGTGGGAAACCGCGGACGGGCTCAGCCGGAGCTGCTCCGCAGCGGCGACGATGGTCCCGTGCCGGGCGATCTCCAGCACGACCTGCAGGCGTGCGGTGTTGAACATCGGCGAACTGCCTTCCCTGCTCCGGGGTGTTGCGGTCAGCCGTCGGCACCCGCCCGCCCCGGACCACACTCTCGCATGCCGCGGCCTGGGAGAGAGACGTGGTGAGCCATCGAGGAAGGAAACAGCACCAGGCCTTCGTCGATCCGCGCGTGTGCTGCTTCCGGTCGGCGGTGATGGAGACGGGCGGTCAGCGGCGACGCCGGCTGAGCCAGGAACCGCCGGTGCTCGGCTCGCCGTCCAGATCCGGCTCCGGCTGCGCACTGCCCTTGCGTCGCCACCGGTTGCCTTGCTGGTCAGTGAAGCGCAGCTCGACCGTGGCCGACTCGTATCCGGTCAGGTCCACCGTCCGGTCGACGGTCACGAAGAGTTGCCCGCTGCTGCCACCGTCGAGCCGGTCGACCGGGCCGGTCACCGCCGTGACCGGCACCGGCATGCCGCCCCGGCCGGCGGGCCCCGCGTACACGCGGGCGAGCTGCCGCGCACCCGGCCGGACCTGCTCGCCGTCGCGCTCGAGCTGGCCCGGCTCATCGCCCGCTACATCCTCGCGGTGGGGCTGCCCGGGCAGGCGGAGATCTTCCTGGACCGGTGCCTGTCCGGCTGCCGCCGCATCGGTGTCGACCTGGACGAGCGGCCAGTGCTCAGCCTCCGGCACGAGCGCTCCCGGTCGGCGCTGGAGCAGGGTCATCTCGCCTGGGCGGAGGAGGAGCTTCGCAAGATCATCCCGGCGCGTGAGTCACTGCTCGGGCGCGAGCACCGCAACACGTTGGCCAGTCGGCACAAGCTCGCCCGGACCATCCTCGAGCAGGGCCGGTGGCACGAGGCCGAGCAGGAGTTGCGGGACATCGTCCGGGCCGAGTTCCGGGTCCGCGGGCCCGAGGACAGGGACACGATGACCGCGCGTCACAGCCTCGCCCGCGCCGTGGTCGCCCAGGGCCGGTACGCGGACGCCCGGGCAGAGCTGACCGAGATCCTGGAGATCCGCCTGCGGCACTGGGCGCCGGACCACTTCGAGACCCTGACGGTGCGGCACACGTTGGACATCTGCCGGCTGGAGGAGGGCCAGGTGAAGGAGGCCCTCGGTGATCTGCGGGAAATCCTCGCCACCGACACCGCGAAGCGGCAGGTCCAGCACCTCGCGATGATCGCCGCCCGGCACACCCTGGCCCACTGCCTCATCGCCACCGGCCGCACCACCGAGGCAGAGAAGGTGCTGCTCGGGGTGGTGGCCGACCGCCGACGGATCCTCGGCGACGACCACGCCGAGACCGTCCGGGCCGAGGCCGACCTCAGGGAGCTACGTGGCGAATGACGGGTGGGACGGCGAGGTTCGCTGCGACGCGGGAGCCAGCGTGACAAGGGAGCTGACGTGAGTCATCAACTGCGCCGGAGGGACCGACTGACCGCCCAGTCGCTGCGCGAACTCGCGACCGGGGACGTCGACCTGATCTGGCACCGCGAGTACTACCCGCCGGAGCAGTGCGACAGCGCCCTGCCCCGGGTGGTGCGGGCCGCCGAGGAGGCGACGTTCCTGCTCACCAAGGAGTTCACCAGCGTCGGAACGTCGATGGGTGAGGTCGCCAACGGCGGGGAGAGCGTGCACCGCTACCTGGACACCGCGGAGGCGACCACCAGGCTGATCCGGCACGACGTGTTCGGCGGACAGCAGTCACCCACCGACCTGATCCGGCTCAACCTGGACGAGCTGTGGCCGCACGGGGCGACCGTCGCCCGGTACGAGGCGCGGATGATGCTGCCCGGCGTGCTGCGTCGCATGACACCCGGTGGCCGTGGGCGTCCGCACATCGACCGGCGGCAGATCCCGCTGCTCGACACGTACCGGCTGCAGCGCCGGCTCGGCGTGAACATCTACCTCGAGGTGCCGGCACCGGGCGACGGCGGCGAGATCGACTTCTGGGGGCGCCTGTCCGACGAGGAGTTCGTCGCGCTCAAGACCGACCCGTTCGACTACGGGATCGAGCCGGAACGGGTCGGCCCACCGTACGACACGGTGTTGCCCGGCAAGGGAGACCTTGTCATGTTCGAGGCGGGCCGGATGCACGGGGTGCGCGAGGTCCGCAAGGGTTGCCGGACGTCCGCCGCATGCTTCGTCGGCGTGCGGTCGGCGTCCGACCCGTTGCTGGTGTTCGCCTGACCGGTCCCGCCATCCGATCTGTCGAGGGGCCTCGTCCGCGGGGCGGGCAGGCACCCATTGCGGCAGAATGGGCGGATGTCCGTGCTGTCCGCGTTGCGCCGTCCGATCATCGCCGCCCCGATGGCCGGCGGCCCGTCGACCCCGGCCCTCGCGGCGGCCGTCTCCGCCGCCGGTGGGCTGGGTTCCTTGCCGCGGGGATGATCGACCACGAGCGGCTGGTCGCCGACATCGCCGAGGTACGGGCCCGCACCGACCGGCCGTTCGGGGTCAACGTCTTCCTCCCCGGCGCCGGCGTGGTCGACGAGGCCGCCATGCAGGCGTACGCCGATCGGCTCGGCCCGGAGGCCCAGCGGCGCGGGGTGACGCTCGGCGAACCGGTCGGCGGCGACGACGCGTACCCGGAGAAGCTGGCCGCGCTGCTCGCGGACCCGGTCCCGGTGGTGTCCTTCGTGTTCGGGCTGCCCGACGGTGCGGCGGTGGCCGCGCTACGCGAGCGGGGTACCGAGGTCTGGGCGACGGTCAACCGGCCGGACGCTGCCGTGGCGGCGGCCCGGCTCGGCGTGGACGCCGTGGTGGTGCAGGGCACCGAGGCCGGAGCGCACCGCGGCG
>JAEVHO010000156.1 GCA_016802835.1 Micromonospora sp. ATA32
GGCTGGGCTACCCAGCGCGAGGTGGTACGCCCGGGCGGCGATGGGCCTGGACCGCCCCGCGGATCTGCCGGCGGCGCCAACGGCGGCGGCTCGGTCTCCTACCGCCGCAGCGGTGGCCTCCGCGGCCGCGCCTACGAGGCCCGGCCGCAACCCCCACTCCGCCTGACTGTCCGCCCGCGCCCGGCTCCTGCCGCGGGTCGCCTCGCCGATCTTGCAGTTTGGGCCCCGGACAAAGCGGCATTCCGCCCAAGAGTGGGGCCGGAAGTGCAAGATCGGCGGGAGTGGGTGGGTGGCGGGCGGGGCGGATTCGCTCCCGGGGCGGGCGACCTGTTAGCCTTGTCGCCGGCCCGCCCGGTGTAAGCCGGGTGGGACCGAAGCCGGCTTGCCGGCGGGGGGCTGTGGCGCAGACTGGTAGCGCACCTCGTTCGCATCGAGGGGGTCAGGGGTTCAAATCCCCTCAGCTCCACCCCAGGTCAAAGGCCGTTTCCGCTAGTCGGAGACGGCCTTTTTCGATCTTGTACAGCGATGGAGAACAGCAGCTCAGATGAACTGCTCGCCGAGTCGCTTGAGTGCCGTCTCGGTCGCCTCCGCGCTGGCCTCGCTGTAGATGTTCATGGTCACGGCGATCTGACTGTGCCGCAGGATCTGCATGGTCACCCGGGGGTGGACGTCCGGCCGAGCCTCGCGACCTGCATACCAAACCATCAGCCACCGCCTCGCCGGCAATCCATAGGTTCAGGACTACGACCAAGACCAGGACTTAGAGCTGGGGACCTTTCTGCCGCAAGCACTCCGCCGCAGGTCACAGGTCGTCTTCATCCCTGACGAAGGCGCGTAGTTGCGGCGGTCCGTCCGAGCCGTTGGTCATCTCGTCCGGCGGCGTCGGTAGGCCACGACCGTGAGGGCGGCTGCGGCGCCGGCGGCCGTGAGGACCGGTACGGGTTTGGCGCGTACCGCGGTGCTGACCTTCGCTGTTACGGCACGTGCGGAGGTGAGCGCGGCGGATTTGGCCTTTCCGGTGGTCTGGGTGGCGGGTGCGGCCGAGCTGCGTGCCGTGGCTGCGGCCTGACGGGTTTTCTGCTTGGTGGCCGCGGCGCGCTGGGTGGTCTTCTGGGTCGCCGTGCGGAACATCTGGGTTGCGGAGGTCTTGGCTGACTGGCTGGCCGTGGTCAAGCGTTGCCGGAGTCCGCCGGCGGCTGTGCCGGCTTTGCCGCGTAGGCGGGTCTTGACGTCGGACTTGGCGGCCAGAGCGGCGACGGTTTCCCCCAGCTCCGCGCGCGTGTGCTGGATGTCCTGCCGCATCTTGTCCGGGTCGTTGCTTGGGTTTGCCGTGCTCATGACCGTCTCCGACCTGCCGCGCCGCGTATTGTCTCGGTGTCTGCCCGCAGGCTGTCCCTGGTCGCCGTCGGTGTGGGTGGCATGGCTTTTGTGATCTGCTTTTTTCCGCGTCGGGCCGCTACCGCGGCGGCGATGAACAGGATGACGGCGACGATGAGCGCGGCCAGCGCATCCGGCATGAACGCGCCCAGGGCCAGCACCACTGCTGCGACGAGGGCACCACCGCCGTAGAGACCGAGCGTGGCGCCGCCGCCGAGCAACCCGGCGCCCACGCCTGCGCGTTTGCCCTTCGCGGTCATCTCCGCACGCGCCATCGTCAGCTCGTCCCGGACCAGCTGGGTGATCTGTTCGGTGGCGCGCTGCACCAGCTCAGCGACCGGCGTGTCAGCAGAGGCAGCGCCAGGGCTGCCGCTGGACTTTTCTGTCATGAGTGCCCTCACCTGTTCTCGCGTGCCGGAATGGTCAGAGACGCCGACGACGGTGACGTGGTTGGCGACGTCCGACTGATGCTGTGGGACCGCCGGGTCAGCCTTGCTGCACCTCTGGTGTTTTCACCGAGCCCTGCGAGGGTTTGTCGAAACGCCGGCCCGGAGGCGGCGAGGCGGTGTCGCCCAGATGGCCGGCGACATCACCCGCCGGGATGTCACCCGCCTGCCTGCGACGCCGCAGTGTCAGCGCGCCCGCCGCACCGGTCAACGCCCCTACCCAGAAGGCAAGGATCAACGCTTGCCGAGTGCTGGAGTTTTTCCTGCGCGCCATGATCGCTCCCTGAACCCAACGTGCCTGCATAGCCTTGATTGTCCGACTCGGCCACCCAAGCCACGCACCTAATCGGCGGACTTGTATGGCAACCCACGCGGGTTGGGGCCGCAGAAGTGAGGCGGCATGCGGTCATCCCCGGCGGCGTGTCACCGGTGATGCCGCCGTTGAGGCTGTAGTTATCGGGGCAGCTTGTCGCGCGGGTCCTCGCCCCGGCGTTCGAGGCGGTCAACCGCCTTCTCGTTGTTGAGGAAGGTGGTGACACCGGCGGCGAAGGCGACGGCTACCAGGACCGCGAGCAGGCTGAGGACCACATCCGAGGACTGGACGGGATGTGTGTCGGCTGTCGCGCCTGGTGGTCCCGCCTGGCTCCGTACCCGTGCTGGCAGGTCGACTGGGCGACCAGCCGGCAGGCCCGGACGATCACCACACGCTTCCTCGGCGGTGTGCGGTGACCACCCACGGCCCGGTCATGCCGATCTGGACTTGCGGCGGTTGCAACGCCCCCTGGCCCTGCCCCACGCGACGGCGAGAGCTACGAGCCGAGTTCGCCGACGCCCCGGTCTCGCTCGCCCTCTACCTCGGCTCCTACCTCATACAGGCCGCGGAAGACCTGACCTGGGTGCCGGCCGGCACGCTGCACCGGAGGTTCCTCGGCTGGACCCGAGAGACCGACCTGATGACGCCAGCAGTACAGCAGGGGAGTACAGCAACCGTGCCAGCCGCATCAGGCCGGGACGACTTTCAGCAGCCCACATGACCTCGGAAGCGACCCGATGCGACAGCCTCGCCGCCAGTTCGCATCGAGGAGGTCAGGGGTTCAAATCCCCTCAGCTCCACCCCAGGTCAAAGGCCGTTTCCCAAGGTGGGAGACGGCCTTTTTGATCTTGTGCAGCAGTTCAGGTGTGCAGTTGCTCGCCGAGGCGCCTGAGCGCGGTCTGGGTCGTCTTGAATGGCGCCTCGTTACTACTGGCCGAACGTGTACCGCAGGTTCGCGTTGATCAGCTGGTTGAGCCGCTTGCGCATGTGCCGGACCAGTGACGGTTCCGGCAGGGCTCCGCCAGAAGGAGGGTCCAGCGCAAGTCCCTCCCGGCGGTACCGTCAGAAGCAGGTCGAAGCGCACCAGCGCTTCTGGTCGCTTGGTCCAGATCGAGGACCACACGACGAGGTCGGGATTCTGAGCGTGCAGCGTCTCCGGACGCCGCTCGTCGTCCAGAAGCAGGAGCCACGGACGGGTCGGGTCGCGGTCCGGCTCGGTGAGCGCCTCAAAGATCACGTGAGGCGGTGCTGGTTGGTTTCGCTTCCGGCTGCCAGCTTCGAGCACGCCCCAGGCTAAGGCAGCCCCATCGCGTGCCTCTCTGCACGACCGCGAAATCCGACGTCCGGTCCGTTCACGTGAAACTTCGATGAGCGTCATCGTTACCCGGCGCAGGCAGGGCGCCGTCCGGACCGTGACGGCTCACTAGGTCCAGCAGGCCGGCTTTCGTGGCGGCGTCGACTCGGCGGCGGATGCGACCGACCCCAGGTCGTCAGCCTGCCGTTTGCACCTTGTAGGCGAGGTGAGTGACGCCCTTGCCCTCGACGACACTCGTTGGCCCCTCCGGTTGGACGGGTGCGATCTTCAGGTCGGCGAAGAGCGGGCTGCCGTCGCCGAGCAGGACCGGGACGAGATCAACGTGGACCTCGTCGAGCAGGCCGGCCTGGATGACCTGCGCCGCGATCGTGCCGTCGGTGACGAACACGAACCAGTCGTTCTCGCGCTCCCACCCCTTCGGCACGCTGTGCGTGACGACAACCACGGGCACGTCCATCGGATGCCGGCCGCCCCAGCCGTTGGTCATGTCGAAGAGCCGCGGGCTGGGGGATGACCGGGAGGTGGCACGCTGAAGCATGGCCGTCGACATCGACTGTGGGGAGTCCGATGAACACCTCGTTCACCATGACGTTCGACGGCGGCCCTGGCCGCCTTCTGGCGGCTGGCGCTGGGGTACGTCGACGCGGCGCCGCCGCGCGGCTTCGCGAGCTGGGACGAGTTCTTCCGGCACTACGACGTACCGGAGGAGGAGTGGGACGACGTCGCCTACCTGGAGGATCCGACCGGTGCCGGGCCACGGATCTCGTTCCTCAAGGTGCCGGAGGGGAAGGTGGCGAAGAACCGCCTGCACCTGGACATCCAGGCCGGCGGCGGGCGCGGCGAGCCGTGGGAGGTGCGGTGGCCCCGGGTAAGCGCGGCTGTCGAGCGGTTGACCGCCGCGGGCGCCACCGTGCTGCACGAGGACGTTCACGACGGTCGGCCCGACCATGTGGTGATGGCTGACCCGGAGGGCAACGAGTTCTGCGTGGTCTGAACGCGTCCGGAGATGAGGCGGGCCGGCCCCGATCGGGACCGGCCCACGTCATGCCTGCGTGGGGGCGGAGGTCAGGGCTTCCAGGAGCCGGCGGTCTCGAACTGGTGCTCGTACTGGAGGGTGCCGTTCTTGTCCGGCACGTCGAACACCACGGTGCCCGACCGCTTGCTGCCGACGCCCATGCCGTTGCCGGAGGGCAGCAGGTTGCCGCAGCCGGAGAAGGCGCCGCCGATGCCGTTGGTCTTCGTGCCGTCGTCGGCGACCCAGTTGAAGAAGAACGGGTTGACCGAGCCCTTGCCCGTGGTGACCTCGGCCGTCACGTCCGCGATCAGGTACATGCCCTCGTCCGGCGCCGGGGCGTACGACTTGCAGCCCTTGGTCGAGGTGCGGAACTTCGTCACGGTGATCTCGATGGTGCCGTCGTCATCGGTGAGCACCAGCGTGTCGCCGGTCTTCATGTCGAACGTCTCGCCGTCGGGCTTCGCGGACGTCGGCGTCGAGGACGGCGACGTGCTGTCGTCGGGCACGCCGGCGGTCACCGCCGGGGTGGGCAGACTCCTCGCCACCTCCTCGGCCTTGTTCGCCCCCGCGACCAGGGCGACGATCCCGCCACCGCAGCAGAGCAGGGCGAGCACGGCCACCACGACGCCGACGATGATGATGAGGATCTTCTTCGTCGAGTTCCCCTTGACCGGCGGCGGTGGGCCGACCGGGTACCCCGGGCCAGCCGGGTACCCCGGGCCGACCGGCATGCCCGCACCGGGCGGGTAGGGCCCACCCGGGGGCGGCGGGTATCCCGCGCCGGGCGGGTACGGCGCGCCCGACACCGGCGGGTAGGCCGCGCCGGGCTGACCGAACGGGTACGGCGCGCCCGGGACCGGCGGGAACTGTGCGGTGGAAGCGGGCGGGTACGGCTCGCCGGTCGCGGGCGGGTACGAGCCACCGGAGACCGGCGGCTGCGGCGCACCGGACACCGGTGGGTAGGGCGCACCGGACACCGGCGGCTGCGGCGCGGTCGGATCGGCCGGGAACTGCTGCGGCACAGGCGCCGTCGGGTCGGCTGGGATCTGCTGCGGTATCGGCGCCGTCGGGTACGCCTGGGTCGGCGGCTCCCGGTCCGGCTGGTGCGGATCCTGCGGCCCGAACGGGGGTTGGGGGTGACTCACCGTACTCCTCGGCACTGACGACGATCTTCGACGGCACTGACGCTACTGTGCGCGACCAAATCGGGGGTCCGCCGTCGGGTTGGCGACGCTCCCCGTGGGGTCACCGAGGTCCACGACATCAGTGCGGCAGGACGGCGGCGGTGCGGACCAGGTCGGCGTCGACCGCGAACCGGCCGGTGATCAGTGCCGGCGGGCGGGCGACCTGCGCCGCGTCGACCCGGGCCGGCGCGATCCGGGCGGTGAAGACCCCGGCGTCCGGGTCGAGCTCCACCTGGGCGTCGTGGAAGTCCAGCCAGCTGCCGGCCACCGGGTGCCAGACCTTGTAGACGGTCTCCTTGGCGCTGAACACCACGGCCGGCCAGGAGATCCCGGACGGCAGCCGCGCGCACCGCTCCTCCTCCTCGGGCAGGCAGATCAGCCGGCGTACCCCCGGGTTGAGTTCCTTGTGCCGCTCGGCGTCCATGCCGACCGACCGGATCTCCGTGGTCCGGGCGGCGGCCGCCGCGCAGTAGCCGGTGGTGTGGGTGATCGTGCCGACCACGCCGTCGGGCCAGACCGGCGCGCGGTCGGCCGCCGAGGGCACCGGCACGGCCGGCAGCCCGAGCCCGGCCATCGCGCGGCGGGCGCAGACCCGGCCGGCGGTGAAGTCGCGCCGCCGGCTCTGCACCGCCCGCTCGCTCAGGCAGGCGCGTTCGGCCGGGAGCAGCACCCCGGCCCAGTCCGCCGCGCCGGCCACGGCCACCGAGACCACCGGAGGCAGCAGGTCACGCATGGCTCACCACCAGGACGGCCGGCGGCAGCAGGTCACGCATCGCCCTGCCAGGCCAGCGGCTTGAGCACCGCGCCCCAGCCGGAGCCGAGGTGTTCGGCGACCCGCCCGGTCGCCGGTGCGCTCCACGATCTCGGCGGTGAGCCGCCCAGGTCTTCACCAGCGCCCGGTCGGCGAGCGCGTCGGCCGCCGATCCCGGGAGCGGGTCGCCTGCCGGGCGGCCACGGCCTGCTCGGCGGCCGAGGCCACCTGCGCCTGCACCCCGACCAGTCTGCGGACGACGTCGATGGTGCCCAGGCCGGCGGGCCGATCGAGCAACTGTCGGCGTGTCCGCCAGCTCAACACCCGATCGGTAGGCAGATTGGGGAGGGCCATGGATGATGAACGTACCGGACCGGTGTAACGCCGGAGGGCTCCGAAGCGCTGTCAGATCGTCACTGGGGAGCGGAACATCATCCACTGTCCACCGCGGATCCGCCGGGACCGTGGTCGGCACCGTTGTTCTCGGAGAGGGAAACGATGACCGGTGGTGCGGAGCCCGGTGGGGCTCGGCGGGACGAGCACGCCCCGGTTACACCCGGCTGGACCTGCGGAACCTGCGGGGCCGAGTGGCCCTGCGCGACGAAGCAAAGTCAGCTGCTGAACGAGTACCGGGTGGATCGCCCATCGCTCACCGTCTATCTCGGTTCCTGCCTCGCCGCCGCCATGGAGGACCTGCGGGCCGCGCCGGTCTCGTCGCTGCAGGACAGGTTCATCGGCTGGCTGCCGAGGAACCTGCGGAGAAGCTGAGGGACCCGTTCCGGTGGCCGCGCTGGCGAGGCGCGGCCACGGTCGCGGTCAGGCCCGGCGGAGTCCACGCCGACCGGCAGCTCCGGTTCGGCGGCCCGGCCCGGTCAGTCCAGCAGGGCGGCGAGCCGCTTCGGAGCGACCACCCGGTACGCGTCGACGCAGAGCTCGGTGATCTCGGTCCAGTCGACCGCGCCGTCGAGGCGCACGCCGAGCCAACCCCGACCGCCGACGTACGGCGGCCGGAAGAAGCGGGCCGGGTCGGCCGCGGTCAGCTCCTCCTGGGCGCCGGCCGGCGCGGCGCACCACAGGTGCGGGAAGCCGTTCTGGTGGTGCCCGTCGACGTGCAGCGTGACGAAGACGCTCTTCCCCCGGACGAACCAGGTCGGCGAGCCGTGGCTGAGGCGTTCGGTCACCTCGGGCAGGGCGAGGCAGATGGTGCGTACCCGGTCGTGCAGTTCCATCCGCCCCGCCCCCGTCGCGATCAGTACGTCCCCCAGGTCGTTCCGATTATGACTGGCGCCGCGAGGTGGCCCAACTGCGGGCGCCGGAGTCCCACGCCTCGGCCAGCGGAACCAGGTGGCCGATGTTCAGGTCGGACGTCACGGTCCAGTAGGCCGCGTCGTAGTAGGAGTACCAGCCAACAATCTCGTAACGCCCGGGCTTCGCGACTGACCGTCAGGTGTCGGATGTAAACCAATATGACCCGTGGAGCATCGGTCGGAAATCTGAACCAAGTCGACCCGTTGTGCGGGTGGTGCCGGGTGGTTAAGCTTCTCTTGCGCGCCCCAATCGCCCGCTTCCCCCGTGGCAGGCGATCGGGGCGTGCTTTTATCTGCCGCCCACTTTCCGCCCACTCGCCGCCCGGCACGGGCCGTTGCGGGTCGCCGTCAGATCCAGCGGCCGTCCAGCCACATGCGAGCCGACCACTCGGCGTACGGCAGCAGCCGCCCGACGAAGACCGGGTAGAAGTAGGCGAAGCAGAGCGCCACCAGCATGACGTACGCGCCCGCGATCACCGTGCCCACCAGCCTGCGGTCGTACCCGGCCTCCGGCTCGACCCCGGCGGCGGCGGGCGCCTCCGACGCCGACCCGGGTGGGCCGGCCGGCGAGATGATCGCGCCGAGCACGTAGACCACGGCCAGCACCAGGAACGGCAGGGCCGGCGCGGTGTAGAACGAGAACATCGTCCGACCGTCGAGCGCGAACCAGAACCAGGGCAGCAGGCCGGCGGCGGTGCAGAGCAGGATCGCCCCGGCGCGCCAGTCCCGGCGGGCCAGGCCCAGCCAGGCGGTCGCCGCGAGGGCGGGCAGGAACGACCACCAGAGCAGCGGGGTGCCGAGCAGCAGGATCTCGGCGGCGCAGCTCGGTGCGCCGCAGCTGCCGTCGCCGGACCAGTAGAACGCCACCGGCCGTCCCAGCAGCAGCCACTGCCACGGCCAGGACTGGTACTTGTGCGGGTCGTCCAGCGTGGTGTGGAAGCCGTACGCCGCCTTGTGGTACTCGAAGAGGTTCTTCAGCGCGCCGAGGAACGGGGTGTCGCTGAGACCCGGGGTGTTCGGGTACCGCTCGGCCAGCCGGTAATACCCGTCGTCGCTGAGCAGCCAGCCGGACCAGGTCGCGAGGTACGTCCCGACCATCAGCACGCCGGCCAGCAACAGCCAGGGCAGCTCGTCGAGGAGGGCGTCCCGCCACGGGTGGCGTACTCCCGCCGAACGGCGTACCCCCACCTCCCAGAAGATCACCAGCAGCGCGAAGGCCGGCACGAAGTAGAGCCCGCTCCACTTCACCGCGCAGGCGCAGCCCAGCAGCACCCCGGCCGCCAGCCGCCACCATGGCCAGTCCCGCCAGGTCGTGGCCGGCCGGCCGGCCCGCCCCCGGCCGGGACGGGTCCAGACCGGCGTCGAGCGCCCGGGCCCAGCGGCGGCGTCGGGCGTCCCGGTCGAGCACCAACGCGCCGAACGCGGCCAGCACGAACAACAGCAGGAAGATGTCGAGCAGGGCGGTGCGGGAGAGCACCAGGTGGAAGCCGTCCAGGGCGAGCAGCAGGCCGGCGGCGCAGCCGAGCGTGGTCGAGCGGAACAGTCGGCGGCCGATCCGGACCAGCAGCAGCACCGACAGGGTGCCGGCGACGGCCGCCGAGAAGCGCCAGCCGAACTCCGGCGCAGTGGTCATCAGGTGGCCCGGCACGGAGATTTTGGTCTCCGCGTCCTGATAGCCGAACGCCCACTCGCCGAGCCCGATCAGCCACTTGCCCAGCGGCGGGTGGACGACGTACGACGGGCCGTTGTCCTTGTAGTTCCACTCCACGCCCCGGTCGACCAGCCCCCAGGCGTCGCGGGCGTAGTAGATCTCGTCGAAGATCTTGCCCTTGGGGCCGCTCAGCCCGACCAGGCGCAGGATCGCCGCGATCGCGACGACCACGGCGGTGGCCAGCCAGGAGTTGACGTCCAGCCGGGCGTCCACGGTGGCGAGCCGGCGTCGGACGACGGTGGGGATGGAACCCCCGCCGCCGCTGGTGGCGGGGGGATTGTCCGCCCCGGGGACGCCGTCGTCCCCCCTCGGCCGGTCCGGATCCGCCTGGCCCGCGTTCGCGCTCTGTGCTGTCGACGCACTCGTCACCCGGCGATCGTAGGCTTTGCAGGTGCCCGGTGGCGCCCATCGTCGCCGATGCCGGTACAGCCATCGATGAAGGAGCGCGACACGTGGACGAAATGTCCGAATCCGGGCGCCTGATCCTCCTCGGCGCGCCGCTCGGCAATCCCGCGGACGCCTCCACCAGGCTCCGCGAGGTGCTCGGCAGCGCCGACGTGGTGGCCGCCGAGGACACCCGCCGTCTCGCCCGGCTGGCCCGGGACCTCGACGTCACCGTGGGCGGCCGGATCGTCTCCTACTTCGAGGGCAACGAGGAGCGGCGTACCCCCGAGCTGGTCGACGTCCTGACGGCCGGGTACGTGGTCGCCCTGATCACCGACGGCGGCATGCCCAGCGTCTCCGACCCGGGGTACCGGCTGGTCCGGGCGGCGCTCGACGCCGGGGTGCCGGTCACCGCCGCGCCCGGTCCGAGCGCGGTCACCACCGCGCTGGCGCTGTCCGGGCTGCCCTCCGACCGGTTCTGCTTCGAGGGCTTCCTGCCCCGCTCTGGCAGCGGCCGGCGGTCGCGGCTGCGCGCCCTGGCCGCCGAGGAACGCACGCTGGTCTTCTTCGAGGCCCCGCACCGGATCGCCGCCGCGCTGGCGGACCTGGCCGGCACCTTCGGCGCCGACCGGCCGGCCGCGCTGTGCCGGGAGCTGACCAAGACGTACGAGGAGATCGTCCGCCGGCCGCTCGGCGAGCTGGCCAACTGGGCCGCCGAGGGTGAACCCCGGGGCGAGATCACCCTGGTCGTGGCCGGCGCGCCGGCCGCCGCGGCGGAGCGGCCGGACGACGACGCCCTGCGCGCGGCGGTGGCCGAGCGGGAGGCCGCCGGGCTGTCCCGCCGGGACGCCATCACCGAGGTCGCCACCGGGTACGGGCTGCGCCGGCGGGACGTCTACACCGTCGTGCACAGCTGAGCGGGCGGCCTACCAGGCGGCGGCCAGGAACCCCAGGGTGATCAGCGACGGGCCGGCGAGGGCGGTGGTCACCGCCCAACGGCGGTGCCGCGGGTCGGGCAGCCTGGTGGAGCCGGTGAACCGGGCGATCCCGGCGGCGCAGGCCAGCACCAGCAGCAGGCCCAGCACCCAGCGCAGGTGCTGCTCGACCCCGGTGTCGGCGTACGCGGTCCCGCCGGTCGGGCCGGTCATCCGGGCCGGCAGCCGGGTTCCGGTGGCGCGGGCCGCCGCCGGTACCCCGCTGACCCGGACCCCGTGCGCGAAGAACCGCTCGTTCCGGGCGACGAAGATGCCCCGGCAGCGCTGGGTCAGGCCGTCGCCGGTGCAGCGGGCGATCACCACGGTCCCCGGCGAGGCGTGGCCGGCCGCGAGCCAGAACGGCCCGGCGCTCACCCAGGCGAAGAAGGGCGGCCAGCAGGCTCAGCGCCAGCAGGCGCGGCCAGCCCGCGCAGGCGGTCCGGCGGACGGCTGGCACGTCGGGACCGGGTCGCCGGGCGGCGGTGGTACGCCGCGCGAGCCGGTCGCGTCGCGGGCTCCTCGCGCAGCGGGGTGCCGTCCCAGTGCACCTCCTCGATCGGTGCCCAGATCAGCGGGCCGTCGTCCGCCCCCGACCCCGCTCGGCCGATCGCCCCGGGCGGTGCCAGTGAATGGGCTGCCGGACCGGAACCCGGCGCGGTACGGCGTCTACCGGCGCCCCGGTGGTCGGCTCCAGCTCGACGACCGGCTCGTCGGGCGGGCCGGATTCGGCCGGGTGGGGGCGCGGTTGCACCGGGTGGACGCGGGGC
>JAEVHO010000157.1 GCA_016802835.1 Micromonospora sp. ATA32
GCCGGCGCACCTGCCCGTTCCGGGTGCCCGGGCCCCGGGCGGTGTGATGAGCTGTACGTATGGGAACGTACCGGTTGGGGCTGGTGCTGCATCCCACCCGGGACGTGTCCGAGGTGGTGCGCACCGTCATCGACTGGGCCGCCCGGCACGGTTTCGGGCTCGCCGTGCGGAGCGAGGACCAGGGCCGGGTGCCCCCGGAGGTCGGGGCACTGCCCGCCAGCGCCCTGGCGACCGAGTGCGACGCGCTGATCAGCATCGGCGGGGACGGCACCATGCTGGGCGCGCTGCGGCTGACCGTCGCCGACCCGAAGCCGGTGCTCGGCGTGCACCTGGGCGAGCTCGGCTTCCTGGTCGAGGTGCAGCCCGCCGACCTCCCGGCCGCCCTGGACCGGCTGGCCGCCCGGAAGGTGATCCTCGAACCGCACAGCTGCCTGACCTGCGTGGTCTGCGGTGACGACATGGTCGCGTTCAACGACATCGTGCTCGGCCGGCACCCGGGCGAGGGGTTCGTGATGGCGACCCTGATCATCGAGGGGCAGCGCTACGGCTACTACCGCTGCGACTCCCTGATCGTCAGCACCCCGACCGGCTCGACCGCGTACAGCTATGCGGCCGGCGGGCCGCTGGTGTCGCCGGCGGCGGAGGCCATGGTGGTGACCCCGTCGGCGCCGATGGCCGGGATCGCCCGGCCGGTGGTGCTCTCTCCCGACGAGGTGCTCCGGCTGGAGCTGCGACCCGGCTCGGCCCGGGCCGCCGTCGAGGTGGACGGCCAGGTGATCAAACACATCGACGACGACGGCGCGATCGAGGTCCGCTACCGGCGGGACGCCGGCCTGGTGGTACGCCTCAACCCGCGCCTGCACCGGGAGCGCAGCCAGCTCCGGCTGAGCCTGCTCGACCTGCCGCTCCTCCCCGACCAGTTGCGCGAGCTGCTCCCCGGCCCGCTGCGCGAGGCGTTCGACCGCCGCGAGCACCCACCGGGCAGGTGAGCACCCGGTCCGGCCGTGCGTCACACGGCCCGGCAAGGCGGCCCGGCCGCGCCGACGTCCGACGCGAGCGCGGGTGTGCTGGCGCGGACGACGTCCCCCCGGGTCAGGCCTTGCTGAGCACGTCCGAGACGAGTTCCTTGGCCTCGTCCTGAATCCGGTTCAGGTGCTCCGGGCCCTGGAACGACTCGGCGTAGATCTTGAAGACGTCCTCGGTGCCGGACGGACGGGCGGCGAACCAGCCCGAGGCGGTGGTCACCTTGAGTCCGCCGATCGGAGCACCGTTGCCCGGCGCGGTGGTGAGCGTCGCGGTGATCGGCTCGCCGGCCAGCTCGCTGGCCGTCACCTGGTCCGGTGAGAGCTTGCTGAGCACCGCCTTCTCCTGCCGGGTGGCCGGCGCGTCGATCCGGGCGTACGCCGGCGCGCCGAACCGCTCGGTCAGCTCGGCGTAGTGCTGGCCGGGTGACCGCCCGGTGGTCGCGATGATCTCGGCGGCGAGCAGGCAGAGCAGGATGCCGTCCTTGTCGGTGGTCCAGGTGCTGCCGTCCCGGCGCAGGAAGGACGCGCCGGCGCTCTCCTCGCCGCCGAAGCCGACCGTGCCGTCGAGCAGGCCCGGCACGAACCACTTGAATCCGACCGG
This sequence comes from Micromonospora sp. ATA32, assembly GCA_016802835.1. Classification (GTDB taxonomy): domain Bacteria; phylum Actinomycetota; class Actinomycetes; order Mycobacteriales; family Micromonosporaceae; genus Micromonospora. Next base: position 1,627 of record JAEVHO010000157.1, read on the forward strand.
CACCTCCAGCAACGGTCGGCCCAGGTCGGCGGCGACCCGGTCGATCATCGAGGAGGAGACCAGTGTCTTGCCGATCGCGGCGTCGGGGCCCCAGCTCGACCGGGTACGGAACAGGTGGCCGATCGCCACCGCGAGGTAGTGGTTGGGGTTGAGCAGGCCGGCGTCCGGGGTGACGATGCCGTGCCGGTCGGCGTCCGCGTCGTTGCCGGTGGAGACCTGGTAGTCCGAGCGAGCCGCGATCACCGAGGCCATCGCGTTCGGCGACGAGCAGTCCATCCGGATCTTCCCGTCGCCGTCCAGCGTCATGAACCGCCAGGTCGGGTCGACCGTCGGGTTGATCACCGTCAGGTCCAGGCGGTGCCGGTCGGCGATCTCACCCCAGTACGCCACGCTCGCCCCGCCCATCGGGTCGGCGCCGATGCGTACCCCGGCGTCCCGGATCGCGTCGATGTCGATCGCCGCCGGCAGGTCGTCGACGTAGCCGGCGAGGAAGTCGTACTCCCCGGTGGTGTCGGCGGCCCGGGCCCGCGCGTACGGGATCCGGTTGACCTCCTTGAGCCCGGCGGCGAGCAGCGCATTGGCCCGGTTCTGGATCCACTTCGTGGCGTCGGAGTCGGCCGGGCCGCCGTGCGTGGGGTTGTACTTGAAGCCACCGTCGTCCGGCGGGTTGTGCGACGGCGTGATCACGATGCCGTCGCCGAGCCCGCTGGTCCGCCCGCGGTTGTGGGTCAGGATCGCGTGCGACAGCGCCGGCGTCGGGGTGTACCCGTCGCGGCTGTCGACCAGGACGGTGACCTCGTTCGCGGCGAGCACCTCCAGCGCGCTCACCGCCGCCGGGGCGGAGAGGGCGTGGGTGTCCCGGGCGAGGAAGAGCGGGCCGTCGACACCCTGCTCCCGGCGGTAGTCGCAGAGCGCCTGGGTGACCGCGAGGATGTGGTCCTCATTGAACGCCCGGCGCAGGCTCGATCCCCGGTGGCCCGAGGTGCCGAAGGAGACCTGCTGCGCCGGGTCGTCCGGGTCCGGATGCTCGGCGTAGTAGGCGGTCACCAACCGTGGCACGTCGACCAGGTCGGCGGGCTCGGCAGGCTTGCCGGCGCGCGGGTTCATGCTTCCACCTTCTGTCCCTTACCGATGACCACGATGCCGTTGTCGGAGACGGTGTAGCGCTGGCGGTCCTTCTCCAGGTCGACCCCGATCTCCGCGCCCTCGGGCACGAAAACGTTCTTGTCCAGGATGGCCCGCCGGACGACCGCGTGCCGGCCGATCTCGACACCCTCCATCAGCACCGCCCCGTCGACGTGCGCCCAGGAGTGGACCTTGACCTCTGGCGAGACGACCGAGTTCTCCACCAGCGAGCCGGAGATCACCGCGCCGGGCGAGACCAACGAGCCGACGGCCCGGCCCACCCGCTCGCCCCACTGGTGGACGAATTTCGCCGGCGGGTACGGCGGCTGGGCGCTGTAGATCGGCCATTCGAAGTTGTAGAGGTTGAAGACCGGGTGGACGTTGATCAGGTCCATGTGCGCGTCGTAGAAGGAGTCCAGCGTCCCCACGTCGCGCCAGTAGCCGCGGTCCCGGTCGGTGCTGCCCGGCACCTCGTTGTCCTTGAAGTCGTAGACGTTCGCCTCGCCCCGCTCGACCAGCATCGGGATGATGCTGCCGCCCATGTCGTGCTTGCTGGTCTTGTCCTCCGCGTCGCGCTCGACCGCCTCGCAGAGCGCCGCGGTGGTGAAGACGTAGTTGCCCATCGAGGCGTAGACCTGGTCCGGGGCGTCGGGCAGGCCCACGGCGTCGGTGGGCTTCTCGCGGAACGCCCGGATCCGCCGGCCGTCCTCACCGACCTCGATCACGCCGAACTGGTCGGCCATCGACAGCGGCTGGCGGATGCCGGCCACGGTGACGGCCGCGCCGGAAGCGATGTGGTCCTCCACCATCTGCCGGGGGTCCATCCGGTAGATGTGGTCGGCGCCGAAAACGATCACGTGGTCCGGCTGCTCGTCGTTGATGAGGTTGAAGCTCTGGTAGATGGCGTCGGCCGAGCCGGCGAACCACCACGGGCCGCGCCGCTGCTGGGCCGGCACCGGGGTGACGTAGTTGCCGAGCATGGTCGACATCCGCCAGGTCTTGCTGATGTGCCGGTCCAGCGAGTGGGACTTGTACTGGGTCAGCACGACGATCTTGAGGAAACCGGCGTTGGCCAGATTGGAGAGGACGAAATCCACCATCCGGTACATGCCGCCGAAGGGGACGGCGGGCTTGGCGCGGTCGGTGGTGAGCGGCATCAGGCGCTTGCCCTCTCCCCCGGCCAGGACGATCGCGAGCACCTTGGCAGCCATGACCCGACGCTAGTCATCCGCGTCGCACTTCACCACTCGTACGGGCACAGTTCTGCACTAGGGTGCGGGAGCATGACGGACTCCTCGCCGGCAACCGGACTGCTCCGCGTCGATCTGCTCACCCGGGAGTACCCCCCGGAGGTGTACGGCGGGGCCGGGGTGCACGTCGAATACCTGGCCCGCGAACTGCGACGGCTCGCCGACGTGCGGGTGCACTGCTTCGGCGCGCCGCGTACCGAGCCGGGCGTCCGGGCGTACGCCGAACCGGCCGGCCTGGCCGGCGCCAACCCCGCCCTGCGGACCATGGGTGTCGACCTGGAGATGGCCGCCGGCTGCGCGGGCACCGACGTGGTGCACAGCCACACCTGGTACGCCAACCTCGCCGGGCACACCGCGAAGCTGCTGCACGGGGTGCCGCACGTGGTGACCATGCACAGCCTGGAGCCGCTGCGGCCGTGGAAGGCCGAGCAGCTCGGCGGCGGCTACGCGCTTTCCTCCTGGTGTGAGCGGACCGCGGTGGAGGCCGCCGACGGGGTGATCGCGGTCAGCGGGGGGATGATGCGCGACGTGCTGGCCGCGTACCCGGCGGTCGACCCGGACCGGGTCCGGGTGGTGCACAACGGCATCGACACCGCGCAGTACGCCCCCGACCACGGCACCGACGTGCTGGACCGGCTCAGCATCGACCCCGGTCGGCCGAGTGTCGTGTACGTCGGCCGGATCACCCGGCAGAAGGGGCTGCCCTACCTGCTCCGGGCGGCGCGATCGTTGCCGGCCGACGCGCAGCTGGTGCTGCTCGCCGGCGCGCCGGACACACCGGAGATCGCCGCCGAGGTGGAGGGGCTGGTCGCCGAGCTGCGCGCGAACCGCTCGGGCGTGGTCTGGGTGGCGGAGATGCTGCCGAAGCCCGAGGTGATCCAGGTGCTCACCCACGCCACGGTCTTCGTCTGCCCGTCGGTGTACGAGCCGATGGGCATCGTGAACCTGGAGGCGATGGCCTGCGAGACGGCGGTGGTGGCGACCGCCACCGGCGGCATCCCCGAGGTGGTCGTCGACGGCGAGACCGGGATGCTGGTGCCGATCGAGCAGGCCCCCGACGGGACCGGCAAGCCGCTGGCCCCGGAGCGGTTCGTGGCCGACCTGGCGGCGGCGATCAACACGCTGCTGACCGACCCAACGCGGACGGCCGAGTTCGGGCGGGCCGGCCGACGGCGGGCGATCGCACACTTCTCCTGGGACGCCATCGCCGAGCGGACCGTCGAGGTGTACCGGTCGGTGGGAGCGGCCGGCTGACCGAGCGCATAGCGATCTCGCGCAGTAGGTTGGCGGGGTGACTGGACGGTTCCCGATCGAAGACGTCTCCCCCGTCGTCGCCTGCGGTCGTTACCCGGCCAAGGCGGTCGTCGACGAACCGGTGCCGGTGTCGGCGCGCGCCTACCGCGAGGGGCACGACGCGCTCGGCTGCAACGTGGTCTGGCGCGGCCCGGACGGCCGGGCCCGCCCGTTCACCCGGATGCGCCCCGGCGAGCCGGGCCAGGACCGTTGGCACGCCACCATCCGACCGGACACCGTCGGCGCCTGGACGTTCACCGTGGAGGCATTCCAGGATCCCTACCTGACCTGGCAGAACGCGGTGACCAAGAAAATCTCCGCGGGGCAGGGGCCGGCGGAGCTGGCCAACGACCTGGCCGAGGGCGCCCGGGTGCTCGACGCCGCCGTGGCACTGGTCCCGACCGGCGACCGGAAGCGGGTCCGCGTCGCGGCCAAGGCGCTGCGCAACGCCGACCTGGCGCTGCCCCGGCGGGTCTCCCCGGCGCTGGACCTGGCCGAGCTGCTCTGGGACCACCCGGTCCGGGAGCTGGTCACCACCGGCGAGGAGCACCACCTCTGGGTAGACCGCCCCCGGGCGCTCTTCTCCGCCTGGTACGAGTTCTTCCCCCGCTCCGAGGGCGCGATCCCGGCCACCGCCGACGCCCCGGCCCGCTCCGGCACCTTCAGCACCGCCACCGACCGGCTGCCCGGCGTCGCCGCGATGGGCTTCGACGTGCTCTACCTCCCGCCGATCCACCCCATCGGCCGGGTCAACCGCAAGGGCCGCAACAACGCCCTCACCGCCGCGCCGGACGACGTCGGCTCGCCGTGGGCGATCGGCGCCGCCGAGGGCGGCCACGACGCCATCCACCCCGATCTGGGTACGCCGGAGGACTTCCGGGACTTCGTCGCCGCCGCCGCCGAGCAGGGTCTGGAGGTGGCGATGGACCTGGCGCTGCAGTGCGCGCCCGACCACCCCTGGGTGACCGAGCACCCGGAGTGGTTCACCACCCGGGCCGACGGGAGCATCGCGTACGCGGAGAACCCGCCGAAGAAGTACCAGGACATCTACCCGGTGAACTTCGACAACGACCCCGAGGGCATCCGGGCCGAGGTGCTGCGGGTGGTGCTGCACTGGGTCGGCGAGGGCATCAGGATCTTCCGGGTCGACAACCCGCACACCAAACCGTTCGACTTCTGGCACTGGCTGATCGCCGAGGTCAAGAAGGTCGACCCGGACGTGCTCTTCCTCGCCGAGGCGTTCACCCGCCCGGCGATCATGCACGGCCTCGCGAAGATCGGCTTCACCCAGTCGTACACGTACTTCACCTGGCGCACCAGCGCGTCGGAGATGCGGACGTACTGCGAGGAGCTGGTCGCGGCGGCGGACTACATGCGCCCCAACTTCTGGCCCAACACGCCCGACATCCTGCACGAGTCGCTGCAGCACGGCGGCCCGCCGATGTTCAAGATCCGGGCCGTGCTGGCCGCGCTGCTCTCCCCTTCCTGGGGCATGTACGCCGGCTTCGAGCTCTTCGAGCACCAGGCCCGTCCCGGCGCCGAGGAATACCTGGACAACGAGAAGTACGAGCTGCGCCCCCGGGACTGGGCGGGTGCCCAGACGCAGGGCCGTTCCCTGGCCCCGTTCATCGCCCGGCTCAACCAGGTCCGGCGGGACAACCCGGCCCTGCACCAGCTGCGCAACCTGCGCTTCCACGACGTCGACAACCCGGCGCTGCTGTGCTGGTCCAAACACGACCCGGTGACCGGCAACACCGTCATCGTGATCTGCTCGTTCGACCCGCAGGCGGTGCAGTGGGGCAACACCACACTGGACATGCCGGCGCTGGGCTTCGACTGGCACGAGCGGTTCACGGTGCACGACGAGCTGACCGGGACGAGTTACGACTGGGGGCAGCGCAACGCTGTCCGCCTCGATCCGTACCTTCAGCCCGCACACGTGCTGACGGTCCGCCGCCCGGCTGCGCCGGCCACCGCCGCCCGGGCGACCACCGCGCCGGCCAGGTTGACCGTCGAAGACGTACCCGCCGACCTCTCGGGCGGCACCGCCCCGACCGCTCCCGCTCCGAAGGACGCCCGATGGACCAGCTGATCGCCGGCCGTACGCACGACCCGCACGCGGTGCTCGGCGCGCACCCCGCGCAGGGGCGTACCACGATCCGCACCATGCGCCGGGGCGCCGCCGCGGTCGCCGCGCTGGTCGCGACGAGCGCCATGAGATGAAGCGGGTGCACGACGTGGGCGTCTTCGAGACCACCGTGCCGGGCACGGTGCTCGACTACCGCGTGGACGTCGACGGCACCGTGCGCGACGACCCGTACCGCTTTCCCCCCACCCTGGGGGAGCTGGACCTGCACCTGATCGGCGAGGGTCGGCACGAGCGGCTCTGGGACGCGCTCGGCGCCCGGGTGTCCGACGAGGGGGTCGCCTTCACCGTCTGGGCGCCGAACGCGCGTGGTGTGCGGGTGATCGGCGACTTCACCGGCTGGGGTCCGGACGACGGCTGGCCGATGCGCTGCCTCGGCTCCAGCGGCGTGTGGGAGATCCTCGTCCCGGACGCCGGGGCCGGCGCTCGCTACAAGTACCGGGTCCTCGGCGCGGACGACCAGTGGCGGGACAAGGCCGACCCGCTGGCCGCGTACGCCGAGGTGCCGCCGGCCACCGCCTCGGTGGTGCACCACTCGACGTACGAGTGGTCCGACTCCGCCTGGCTGGAGCGGCGGGCCCACCGGCAGCCGCACCAGGAGCCGATGAGCGTGTACGAGGTGCACCTGGGCTCCTGGCGGCCCGGGCTCGGCTACCGGGAGCTGGCCGAGCAGTTGACCGCGTACGTGACCGAGCTGGGCTTCACTCACGTGGAGTTCCTGCCGGTGATGGAGCACCCGTTCGGCGGCTCCTGGGGCTACCAGGTCACCGGCTACTACGCGCCGACGTCCCGGTTCGGCAACCCGGACGACTTCCGCTACCTGGTGGACCGGCTCCACCAGGCCGGGATCGGGGTGATCCTGGACTGGGTTCCGGCGCACTTCCCCAAGGACGAATGGGCCCTCGCGCGCTTCGACGGCACCCCGCTCTACGAGCACCCCGATCCGCGCCGCGGCGAGCATCCGGACTGGGGCACGTACGTCTTCGACTTCGGCCGCCGCGAGGTGCGCAACTTCCTGGTCGCGAACGCGCTCTACTGGTGCGACCAGTTCCATGTCGACGGTCTGCGGGTCGACGCGGTCGCCTCGATGCTCTACCTGGACTATTCCCGGCAGGAGGGGCAGTGGGTGCCCAACCAGCACGGCGGGCGGGAGAACCTCGAGGCGATCGCGTTCCTGCAGGAGGTCAACGCCACCGTCTACAAGCACCACGCCGGCGTGGTCATGGTGGCCGAGGAGTCGACCGCCTGGCCGGGGGTGACCCGGCCGACCGCCGAGGGCGGGCTCGGCTTCGGGTTCAAGTGGAACATGGGCTGGATGCACGACACCCTGCTCTACACCTCGAAGGACCCGATCTACCGGCAGCACCACCACCACCAGCTCACCTTCTCGCTGGCGTACGCGTGGAGCGAGAACTACGTGCTGCCGATCAGCCACGACGAGGTGGTGCACGGCAAGGGCTCACTGGTCGGCAAGATGCCCGGCGACACCTGGCAGCGGCTGGCGAACGTGCGCGCCCTGCTGGCGTACATGTGGGCGCACCCGGGCAAGCAGCTGCTCTTCATGGGTTGTGAGCTGGCCGACGATCGGGAGTGGAGCGAGCAGCGCGGGCTCGACTGGTATCTGCTGCACGACCCGGCCCGGGCCGGCGTGCAACGCCTCGTCGCCGACCTCAACAACGCCTACCGGGGCACCCCCGCCCTGTGGGCGCAGGACACCGACCCGGCCGGGTTCCGCTGGATCGCCGGCGACGACGTCGCCCACAACACGGTCTCGTTCGTCCGGATCGCCCCGGACGGCGCGACCCTGGTCTGCGTGGCGAACTTCTCCGCCCTGCCGCTGGAGGACTACCGGGTCGGGCTGCCGGCGGGCGGGACCTGGACCGAGGTGATCAACACCGACGCGCACCACTACGGCGGGTCGGGAGTGGGCAACCTGGGCGCGGTGCACGCCGAGGACGTCCCGTGGCACGGGATGTCGGCGTCGGTGGCACTGCGGGTGCCGCCGCTGGGCGTCCTCTGGCTGCGCCAGGGTTGACCCGGGCGTACGTCAGACCAGGCCCGGCGTCAGACCAGGCCCGGCGTCAGACCAGGCCCGCGTCCCGCAGCAGCTTCCACAGCCCGGCGCCGTCCGGCGCGGAGAGCCACTTCTGCCCGACCGGCCCGGACGACGGGGCGCCGGCCGGCGCGGGCAGGGTACCGGCGAGCACCGCCTGGGTCGGCGAGAGTCGACGGATCGCCACCCCGGCCACGTTCTCCGGGTGCGCCGCGGCGAACTCGCGGTAGATCTCCTGGTCGTGCTGCCCGTCGTCGCCGATGAGCAGCCAGCGGACGTCCGGGAACTCCCGGGCCAGCCGGGCCAGGGTGGCCCGCTTGTGCTCGCGCCCGCTGCGGAACCAGCGGTCGGCCGTCGGCCCCCAGTCGGTGAGCAGCAGCGGGCCGGCCGGATAGAGGTGCCGGGACAGGAACCGGGTCAGCGTCGGTGCGACGTTCCAGGCACCGGTGGAGAGGTAGAAGACCGGCGCCCCGGGGTGCGCGGTGACCAGCCGTTCGTAGAGCACGGCCATGCCGGGCACCGCCGCGCGGGCGTGCTCGTCGAGCACGAAGGTGTTCCAGGCGGCCAGCAGCGGCCGGGGCAGCGCGGTCACCATCACCGTGTCGTCGATGTCGGAGAGGATGCCGAACCGGACCTCCGGGTCGAGGACGCGCACCAGCGCCTCCACCGGCTCGGCGTCCGGCACGCTCAGCCGCACCGACCCCCAGCCCGGCGGCAGGTCCGCCTCGACCACCGTGTCGACGAAGCCGCTGCGGTCGGCTCGGGCCTCGTGGCGTACGCCGCCGGCCTCGATGGTGACGGTCACGTGCTTCGCGGGCAGGGTGGTGAAGCTGCGCCAGCCGCGTACCTTGTCCAGCCGGTTCCCGGAGCGGGTGTCGGGGCGACCGAGCAGCACCCGGCACATCACCCGCGCCCAACCGGGCGCGCCGTAGCCGGCGTACGCGACGATGTTGACCTGCCATCCGGTTCGCCGCAGCCGCCGCTCCACGAGCTGGTGCACGGCGTCCTCGATCCGCGCGGCCCGGTGCAGGTGCGGCACGGCCAGCTGGCCAGCGGGTGTCGGTGGTGGCACGCTGCCACCCTGCCACACCCCGGCCGACCCGGCCAGGCGAGGCGGCCCGGGCGAACTCCACCGATCCACCCCGCCCGGACCCGGCGCCGTCGAAACACTCCGGTCGGGACGACGACGGGGGCGTTGGTCGTGTCGACACCTGATCATCTCCGCGGGCGGTGGCGCCCGGCGCTCGACCGGCCGGCGCTCGTCGCCCTGCTGCTCGGCCTGGCCGGAACCGGCTACCGGCTGGTCCTGATCCTGTCGACGGTGCCCGTTTCGAACAGCGACGAGGCGACGTTCGGCCTCGCGGCCATGCACATCGCCGCCGGTCGGGACCGGCCGGTCTTCCTCTACGGCCAGCACTACATGGGGATGGTGGAGTCGTACCTGGCGGCACCGCTGATCGCGGTCGCCGGCCCGGGCTGGCCGGTGCTGCGGCTGCCACTGTTGGCGCTCTACGCGCTGTTTGTCTGGTTGATGTACCGGCTGACCCGCCGAATCTGCTCGCCGTGGTTCGCGACGTTCGTCGTCGGCCTGCTGGCGCTCGGCACCGAACGGGTGGTCCGGGACCAGCTGACGGTGGTCGGCGGTCGGCCCGAGGTCAAGGCGGCGGTGGTGGCGATGCTGCTGATCGCGGTGGGGCTGGCCGGGCGGCGATCGGAAGACCTCGGTCCGGCGGGGCGCCGGAGCTGGCGCCGACCGGTGGCGGTGGGACTGTTCGGCCTGCTCGCCGGGTTGGCCACCTGGTCGGACTGGCTGATCCTGCCGTACCTGGGGGCGCCGTGGTTCGCGACGTTCGTCGTCGGCCTGCTGGCGCTCGGCACCGAACGGGTGGGTCCGGGACCAGCTGACGGGTGGTCGGCGGGTCGGCCCGAGGTCAAGGCGGCGGTGGTGGCGATGCTGCTGATCGCGGTGGGGCTGGCCGGGCGGCGATCGGAAGACCTCGGTCCGGCGGGGCGCCGG
>JAEVHO010000158.1 GCA_016802835.1 Micromonospora sp. ATA32
ACCGGCGCGGACCCGGCCGACACCGCCGCCGCCGCCCGGATCCGGCTCGCCCACGAACTCACCCGGCTGAGCAGCAGCAACTTCGACGTCACGGCGGCCTGGCGGTGCGCAGTGGACGATCTGGCCGTACTGCCGCTCGGCGAGCCGGCCGGGCCGACGGCGCCGATGGCCGGACTCCCGATCTACCAAGAGATCTTCGGCCGGGACACGATGACCGCGTCGTGGCAGGCCCTGCTGGCCGGACCGACGATGCTCAAGGACAGCCTGCGGCTCAACGCCCGCCACCTCGGGCGGCGCGTCGACGACTGGCGCGACGAGGAGCCCGGCAAGCCGCTGCACGAGGCCCGCCGGGGCCCGGTGTCCCTGCTCGGGCTCGACCCCTTCGCCGACTACCACGGGGACTGGTCGACCGCGCCGGACTTCCTGGTGTTCCTCGGCCAGTACCTCGCCTGGACCGGCGACCTGGACACCGTGCGGGACCTGCTGCCCACCGCCCGGCGCGCGCTGGACTGGATCGACCGGTACGGCGATCCGGATCGGGACGGACTCCTGGAGTACCACCGCCGGTCCCCGGCCGGCCTGAAGAACCAGGGTTGGAAGGACTCGGACACCGCCGTCGTCGACGAGCACGGCCGGGTGGTGGCGAACCCGATCGCGACCAGCGAACTCCAGGCGTACTGGTACGCCGGGCTGCGGCACGCCGCCGTGGTGTTCGCCATGACCGGCCACCCCGCGTTCGGCGCCGCCCTGCTGGCCCGGGCCGCCGGCTGCGGGAGCGCTTTCACCGAGCCTACTGGCTGCCCGAGCACGGCTGCTATGCGATGGCCCTCGGGCCGGACAAGCGTCCGGTACGGTCGGTCAACTCCAACGACGGTCACCTGCTCGCCACCGGCATCGTGCCGCCCCGGGTCGCTCCCGTGGTGGCCCGCCGGCTACTCGCGCCCGACATGTTCAGCGGTTGGGGGGTGCGTACCCTCTCCGCCGCGCACCCGGCGTACAACCCGTTCAGCTACCACCGGGGCAGCGTCTGGCCGGTGGAGGCGGGCACCATCGGTCTCGGGCTGGCGCGGTACGGCTGCTGGGAGCACCTGCACCGGCTGGCCGAGGGGATGTTCGCCGCGGCAGCGCTGTTCGAGGAGCACCGGCTGCCGAGGTGCTCAGCGGCCTGCCGCGCGACGCCGCCCACCCGCACCCCGGCGTCTACCCGAACTCCTGCTCTCCGCAGGCCTGGTCCGCCAGCGCTGTCATCGCGCTGGTCCAGGCGCTGCTGGCGCTGCGTCCGGCCGCGCCGCTGCGGACGATCTTCGTAGACCCGCACCTGCCGGAGTGGCTGCCCGACCTCGCGCTGGAGGGCGTGCAGATCGGCGGCCAGACCGTCGACCTCACCGTCCGCAGGCGGCGCGGCGGGCGAACCTCGGTCCGCGCCCGCGGTGACCGGATAGCCGTGGTCCGCCGACCCACGCTCCAGGCGATGTCCACCCGCCGCCACCGGCCCTGACCCGCCGGTATGGCCTTCGCCGCCGTCACCCGAACCGGTGAATCCGGGCACGCGGGGTGTGGCGAGGGCTGGAACGGGCATCAGGGACCACCCGGGGAGGAAATGAGGAGGACTGCGATGGAAAGTCGTGCCAAGGCGATGGGCCACGGTATCCACCCCATGCTGATCGTGTTCCCGCTGGGGCTGCTCGCCACATCGGTGATCTTCGACATTCTGTATCTGATCACGGATCGGGTCGGGTTCCAGATCTCCGCGGCGTACACGATCGCGGCCGGCGTCATCGGCGGCCTCGTCGCCGCGGTCTTCGGCCTGATCGACTGGATGTCCATACCGGCCGGCACGCGCGCCAAGCGCATCGGCAGGGTGCACGGCGCGGGCAACGCCGTCGTCCTGCTGCTGTTCGCGCTGAGCTGGCTGCTGCGGGCCGCGGCGGACAACTGGGACCCAAGCGTCCTCGCCCTGATCTGCAGCTTCGCCGGCATCATCCTGGCCGGGGTGACCAGCTGGCTCGGCGGTGAACTGGTCGAGCGGCTGGGCGTCGGCGTGAGTGACAACGCGGGCGTCAACGCGCCGAGTTCACTGTCGCGCCCGGCCGCCCGCCGGGTCTGATCCGCCGGTCCTCACACCATCGACGGCCCGAACGGCCGTATCCACGACGGTGTCCGTGGCGCTACCGTACGCAGGCACTCACGGACGGGAGTTCCGCCAGAGAGGACCGGGCGCATGGACGGCAGGGCACGCTCGCACCGACTGACCCGGCTGGTCGCGCGCCGCACTCGTGGCGGCCAGCGTCGGGCTTTTCGCCCGCCGGCGCACGCGCAGGCGGTCCCAAGGTCACGGTGATGACCCGCAACCTCTACCTGGGCGGTGACCTCACCCCGTCGATGACCGCGACGACCCTGCCGGCATTCCTGGCCGCGAACGCGGCCCTGCTCAGCCACGTCGACCTTATGAACTTCCAGGCCCGGGCGGAGCTGATCGCCGCCGAGATCCGGGAGCGCAAGCCCGACCTGGTCGGCCTGCAGGAGGTGGCGCTCTGGCGTACCGGGCCGATCGGTGATCCGGCGCCGGCCACCACCGTCCGCTACGACTACCTGGCGTTGCTGACGGCCGAGCTGGCCGCCTCCGGGCACCGGTACGACGTGGCGGTGGTCCAGAACGAGGCGGACCTGGAGGCGCCGGCGGGTACGCCGCACAACGTGGACGCCCGGCTCACCATGCGCGACGTGATCCTGGTGCGGCACGGCGGCCGGGTGAAGGTGACCGACACGTCATCGGGGAACTTCGTCCACAACCTGGTCACGCCGCTGCCGGCGGTCGGTGGCAGCGCCACCAGCACGCGCGGCTGGACGGCCGTGGACGCGGTGCAGGGCAGCCGGACCTACCGATTCCTGAACACCCACCTGGAGGCGTTCCACCCCGGCATCCGGGTCCTGCAGGCGCAGGAACTGCTACGGGGCCCGCTGCACACGCCCGGCCGGGTGATCCTCGTCGGGGACCTCAACACCGGGCCGGAGCTGCCCGATCCGAACAACCGGCTCGCGTACTTCACTCTGGTGGGTGGCGGCATGATCGACAGCTGGCCGATCCTGCACCCGGGCGACCCTGGGTACACCTCCGGTCTGGGCGACGACCTGAACCAACCGGCCGGCGACGTCGAGCACCGGATCGACATGGTCATGTTCAAGGGTGCGGTCGTGCCGGTGAGCAGTGAGGTCTTCGGCAACGAGCAGCAGACCGCCGACGGTCGTTGGGCCTCCGACCACCTGGGTCACGTTGCCGCGCTCGCGCTGCCGTGACCGAATTTCGACAAGATTTGCTGGTGATAAACTTCCGGCATGGCAAGGGCTTCCTGGCAGGCGGTGGCCGCGCTCGTCGACCAGGTACGGCGGGCACTGTATGACTACGTGCGCAGCCAGGACCATCCGGTGACGCGGGAGGAGGCCGCCGACGCGCAGCACATCTCGCGCAGCCTGGCGGCGTTTCACCTCGACAAGCTGGTCGGCGCGGGGCTGCTGCAGACCCGGTACGAGGCGCCGACCGACCAGGCGCGGGGCCGTGGCAGAACGCCGAAGGTGTATGAGCCGGCCCCCGGGTGTATTTCCCTCACCATCCCGGAGCGTCGCTACGACCTTGTCGGCGAGATCCTCGCCCAGGCCGTCGCTGAAGATCCCGCCGACGCTAGGTCGGCGGCCGTGCGCCTGGCGGAGCAGCGGGGCGTGACCGTCGGTCGCCGGGTCAGCGGTGGCGGGCAGGTCGTGGCGGTCCTGGCCGAACTCGGCTTCGAACCGGCCGGCGACGATGAGCGGATCCGGCTGCGCAACTGCCCCTTCCACCAACTGGCCGCCCAGCAGACCGAGCTGGTGTGCGGCCTGAACTTGGCCTTCATCGGCGGCCTGCTCGACGGGCTCGGCCGGACAGACCTCCAGGCACAGCTGGCTCCCAGCCCCGGCGCCTGCTGTGTTCAGATCCGTCCGTCCGGCCCCACCCTGCCGCCGGCTGCGCCACGCTGACGACCGGTTCCGGTTGGGCCGCGCCTCCGCCCCCGCAGGCAACTCCGGCATAGGCGAGGAGGCCCGGCTCAGGTCAGAAGGCTGCCGAGCGGCACCTGCGGATCGGAGAGTTCGGCCAGGTTGACGGCCATGCCCCCGTGGCCAGCGCGCACCAGCGCTTGGATCTGGTCGGCCACGTCCCACACGTTGGCGTTCATGCCCGCGAGCACCCGACCGTGGCCGTCCACCCAGAACGCCATGAACTCCGGCGCCCTGCCGTCCACCATCACGGGGTCGCCACGAAACACCACCCGGTCGTAACCATGCGGGGCCACCCACCCCGAATACTCCATCCCCAGGTCGTACTGGTCCGAGAAGAAGTACGGCAGCCTGACGTACTCGACCCGATGGCCCAACATCGACCGCGCCGCTTCCGGGCCGCCGTTGAGCGCGTTCGCCCAGTGCTCCACGCGGATGTGCCGGCCCAGCAGCGGGTGATAGGCGCTGGCCACGTCACCCGCGGCGTAGATGTGTGGGTCGGAGGTGCGCAGCGCGGCGTCGGTGACGATGCCGTTGTCCACTGCCAGGCCCGCCGCCTCGGCCAACTGCACGTTGGGGCGGATGCCCACGCCGACGACGACGGTGTCGGCGGCCAGTTGGGTGCCGTCGGCCAGCAGCACCGAGGACACCCGACCGGTGCCCCGCAGTTGCCGGACCTCGGCGCCGAAGTGGAAGGCCACGTCGTGGTTGCGGTGCAGGTCAGCGAAGACTCTGGCGACCTCGTCGCCGAGGACCCGCTGCAACGGCAGGTCGGCGGTTTCCACCACGGTCACGGCGGCGCCGTGCTGGCGGGCGGCGGCGGCGATCTCCAGCCCGATCCAGCCGGCACCGATCACCACCAGGTGGGCCTGCTCGGTGAGGGCTTCGGCGATGCGATCGGAGTCCGCCAAGGTGCGCAGATAGAAGACACCGTCAAGGTCGGCGCCGGGAACATCCAGCCGTCGGGGCGCCGCGCCGGTGGCCAGCAGCAGGTCGTCGTATCCGAGCTTTTCACCACCGTCCAGGGTGACCTGGCGGGCAGCGCGGTCGATGCTGGTGACCCGGGTGGCGGGATACAGCTCGACGTCGTTCGCCTCGTACCAGCCGGCCTCGTGCACGTACACGTCGCGGCGCGGTGTGGTCCCCAGCAGCAGGCCCTTGGACAGCGGTGGCCGCTCGTAGGGCCGTTCCGGCTCCTCGCCGAGCAGTAGCACTCGGCCGCCGAAGCCCTCCTCGCGCAGTGTCTGGGCGGCTTTGGCGCCGGCAAGGCCGGCTCCGACGATGACGAAGGTGGGGCTGCTTTCCATGCCGCGGCTCCGAATCATGTCAGTGGGCTCCGGTGAGGGAGAAGAACTCGGCCCTGGAGCGGGCGTCGTCGCGAAGGGTCCCGAGCAGGGTGGACGTCACGGTGGTGGCACCGGTGGCACGCACGCCGCGCAACGTCATGCAGAGATGCTCCGCCTCGATGACGACACCGACGCCCTTGGGAGCCAGTTCGACGGCCAGCCAGTCGGCCACCTGCTTGGTCAACCGCTCCTGCACCTGCGGTCGGTGGGCGAAGAGCTCCACGACCCGAGCGAGTTTGGACAGTCCGAGGATCCGATCGCCCGGCAGGTAGCCGACATGGGCGACACCGACGAACGGCAACAGATGGTGTTCGCACACCGACCGGATCGGGATGGACCGGGCCAGCACCAGTTCGTCGTAGCCCTCGCCGTTGGGGAAGGTCGTCAGGTCGAACGGACGCGCGGTGAGCAGTTCGGCGTACGCCCTGGCCATCCGGCCCGGCGTGTCACGCAGGCTTTCGAAGTTCAGGTCGATGCCGAGTGCGGTGAGGAAGAGCGCGGCGGCTTGCTCCGCGGCGACCAGGTCACGCACCGGCTGTTGGTCGACGACGCGAGGTGGGGTGCGTGTGACGGTCACGTCAGTTGCCACCCACCCCGAGCGCGGTGAGCAGGACCAGGATCACCGTGACGACCGCGAACAAACCGTGGGTGTAGACGAGGGCCCTGGGCAGACCGGACTCGATCATCCCCAGGCCGCGGCCCTTGTACCAGCGGACGAACAGGACATCACCGAGGATCGCGACGACGACGAGCAGCCCGAAGGCCAGCCACGTCAACGCCTCGACGTCGACGACCAGATAGATGATCCAGACCACGAGGCCGGCGGCGGCCAGGAGGAAATGCCCGAACACGAGCCCCGGCGCGAAGCGGCTCGCCGGTTTCGCGCCGGCCCCTTCGCCGACGCCCCGCAGGCCGCCCCGGGCCACCCACATGCCCAGCATCGTGAAGCCGATCACGGCCGTGACCAGCCACGTCACCAGCGCGGCGATACCCATCAGGTGTTCTCCTTCGTTACTCGGTAGCCCTCGGCCTGGGTGGATTCGTCGGCGACCCGGACGCCGTACCGGTAGGCAAGCTTTCCGCCCAGATATCCCGACACCGACAGCGCCGCCAGGCTCACCGCGGACACGGCCAGGGCGCCCCAGCCCACCGGGGCGGCGGCATCCCGGCCGCCGCGGATCAGAAAATTGATCGCGTACGCCGCGGTCACCGCCAGGTTCAGGGACATGTGGACCAGCGCGGTGCGGAAGGCGGGCGTACGCGGCGGGATGGCAAGCAGGTCCAGAAATCCGACGGTTGCCGCGGCGAGGGCGCCCAGCACACCGATGGCGATCAGCCAACGGGACCCCTCGGCGAGGAAGCCGGGTTGCTCGACGACGCGCGATGCCACGTCGAAGACGAAGCTGGCGATCCACGCGCCGATCGGCACCGGCCACCAGGGCGGGGTGCAGCGGGTGCCCGTACGGGCCGGCCAGCACGGTGACCGGCCTCTTCGCCTGCGTCAAGGGTTCCACGCCGCACCCCTCATTTTCACCAGTGTCCGTTGTGCTTAATCATCATCCTGAACCCTCACGTCCCGAATTTCAATAGCGTGCGCTGGCGAAAAAGCGCCCGCCGGGCCGGCAACGTACGAGCCCGTGCCCGGCGTCGGATCTCGGCCCCTCGACTCGTACCGGCTGCGGCGATCACGGGAGGACTGGCGGGTATGAAGTGGGCCAGCCAAGCCGTACCCGCCGTCGCCGCCGCCGTCCCGACCCTCGCACGAGGTGTACGGATACCGACCCGGCTGGGGGCCGCCGTCGGCGGCCGACCGGGCGGAGATCGTCCGGCTGATGACGCCGGAGGCGCCGCAGGGCGGCAGCGCCACGCCGTCTGCGACCGCGATGAACTGACCCGCTCGGCGTACCGCGGGCGAGCGCCGTGACGAACGCGTCCACCGCCGGCGACGAGGGCGCGGGCTACTCAGGAGGGCGGAAGCCACCGGTTGACGTAGCCGACCAGCGCGGTCCAGCCCTGGGCGCCGGACCGGAAACCGATGTGGCCGTCGGGTCGGACCAGGTAGAGCGCCGCGGCGTCGGCACCGAGGCCGAGCCGGTGCAGGGCACGTCCATTCGAGTCGTGCAGGGCGCCGGGCTCGTGGTGGGCGCTGAGGCGATGGACCGTGAGCAGGCTGCTACGGCCCCGGCGCAGCTGCTCGACCTGGTCGGCGGCCGCCCAGGCCTGACGCGGACCGCACAGCAGGAGATGCCAGCCCGGCGCGGCGGTGACCTGGTGCAGTGTCGTGGGTTGCTCGTCGCGCATCACGGGCGCGTCGGGCAGCCGGTCGCCGGCCCTGGGTCCGTGCCGTGGCGAACGCGGCCCTTGCGCTGACAGTGGGCTGCGCCGGTACCGGACGTCGAGCTCGGCGACGGTGCGAAAGGCGAACGCACGGCCGGTCCGGGCTCGGGCGGCCAGCGGGATGAGGGCGGGTGCGGGCGAACCGGATCAGCGGATTGGTGGAGGTGGCGATGGTGAAGGCCCGGTCGGTGAAGCGCAGCACCATCCGCCCGATCGGGGCGCGTTCGAGTTCGTAGGTGTCCAGCAACCCGGCCGCGGCGCCGCCATGGAGGGCGTGGGCCATTTTCCAGCCGAGGTTGACGGCGTCCTGGATGCCGGTGTTCATGCCCTGGGCTCCGGCGGGGCTGTGGATGTGGGCCGCGTCCCCGGCCAACAGGACCCGCCCGGCCCGGTAGTGCGCCGCGGCGCGGTGGTGCAGCCGGAAGTTGGTCATCCACACCGGGTCGTGCAGCCGCACGGTGCCGCCGGTGTACCCGTCGGTGAGGGCCTGCACCCGGTCCAGGGTCACCGCCGCGTCCGGTGGGGTGGGGTCGGCCGGTGGCCGCATCACCAGCAGCCGCCAGCTGGCCGGCCGGCCGAGCGGGAAGAAGAACAGGATCCCGGCCTCGGAGAGGAACACGTGCGCCGTCCCGGTGGCAAGACTGTCTGCCTCGACGTCGGCCAGCACGAAGGTCTGCGGGTAGGAGCTGCCCTCGAAGGCGATCTCGGCGGCGCGGCGCACGGCGCTGTGCGCGCCGTCGCAGCCGATCACATACCGGGCGCCGACCGTCTCCTCCCGGCCGTCGCGGTGGCGCAGCCGGCAGGTCACCTGATCGGCCGTCGTCCGCAGGTCGACCAGTTCGACGCCGCGCTCGACGGTCACGCCGGAGGTCCGCACGTGTTCCTCGAGGATGCGTTCGGTCTCGGCCTGAGACAGGAACAGCAGGTACGGGTAGGCGGTGTCGTGCAGGCCCAGGTCGAACATCGGCAGCGTCAGCACCCGCTTCCGGACGTGCATGTGCAGCCGCACCGCCGAGTTACCGTCGGCGACGAGCCGGTCGGTGACGCCGAACCGCGCCAGAACCTCCAGGGTGCGCGGTTGTATCGCCAAAGCCCGCGACTCGTGGACCCGGTCAAGGCTGCGGTCGATCAGGCGTGGCCGGACGCCATGGGCGGCCAGCTGCGCCGCCAACGCCAGGCCGGTGGGTCCGGCGCCGACGACCAGCACATCCACCAGCCCCGTCATGGCTTCAACCTACGGCCTGGTCCCGAATGGCGGGGGTCCTGCCACGGCGCCGTTGTCAGGCCGTGCCGTCCCGCCCCAGCTGCGCGGTCACCCGATCACGTAGCGCGGTGAGTGCCGGGCTGACCGTGGCGGTGAGCGGCGTCGGATCCACCAGCTGCGCGCCGTATCGGGTAGCCAGGCAAGGTCCGCGTCGAACCGCCGGCGCGCGGCGCGCACCTCGCCGGCCGGATCGGCGACTTCGAGGCGGCGTCCGCCGCGCATGACCGACACGAGCAGCGCTCGCCGGCCCGCCGGTGGCGGTTCGTCGCGCCAGCCCGACCACGTCGCCGCTCGCACCGGTGGGGTCACGGAAGACCTGCTTGGCGCCCGGCAGGGTGGCCTTGCCCGGCGACAGCTTGAGCACCGGCCGGTCGCCGAAGGCGACGAGTTTGTACGCACTGTCCAGTGACGGCGCGTCGAAGGAGACGCCCATCCGCGTGCCGACGCCGTACGCGTCGATCGGTGCGCCCCGGTCGACGAGGGCGGCGATGACGTCCTCGTCGAGGCTGCCACTGGCCACGATTCGGGCCTGGGTCAGCCCGGCGCCGTCCAGGATCGTGCGGGTCTGCCCGGCCAGCGCGGCGAGATCTCCCGAGTCGAGCCGGACGCCGACCGGTCCGGTCAGCCCCAGCTCGGTGACGACGTCGACGGCGGCACGTACGCCGGCGAGCGTGTCGTAGGTGTCGACGAGGAACACCGGGTTCGTGGGAAAGTCGGCGGCGAACGCGCGGAACGCGGCACGCTCGTCGGCGAACGCCTCGACGTACGAGTGGGCCATCGTTCCGGACGGGCGCAGGCCGTAGCGTCGGGCGGCTTCGACGTCGCTGGTCGCGGCGAAGCCGGCGATGGCCGATGCCCGTGCCACGCCCGCCCCGGCCTCGATCCCGTGCGTACGGCGGAACGCGAAGTCGATCAGCTCCGCGTTGCCGGCGGCGAGCCGGCAGCGGGCCGCCTTGCTGGCCACCGTGGTGTGGAAGGTGAGCAGGTTCAGCACGCCGGTTTCCACCAGCTGCGCCTCGGCGATCGGCGCGGTCACCTCCAGCAGCGGCTCGTCGGCGAACACCACGCGGCCCTCCGGCACGGCCCAGACGTCCCCGGTGAACCGCAGCCGGGCAAGAGCCGCCAGGGTCGGGGGGTCGAGCCCGACGACGTCCCGCAGGTAGCCCAGCTCTTCGTCGTCGAACGCGAAGCCCTCCAGGAACGCCAGTGCCTCGGCCAGCCCAGCGGTGACCAGGAAGCCGCGCTGGTGCGGCAGGCGGCGGACGAACAGGCTGAACGTGGCGGGTTCCACCATGTCCCGGCTCAGGTAGCTGGCCGCCATCCGCAGCTCGTACAGGTCGGTACGCAGCCCGGTCATGCCACCTCCACCCGGTTGCCGCAGCCAGCGGCCGGCCGGCGCCGTCGTCGCGGTCCCCGCCGAGCCAGCACCCGGACGGACCGGGGTCGCAGGTGGCAGGACGCACCGGGACGGCATCCATTGCTGGACATGTACGGGTTCACGCCCCCACTGTGTTCGATCTGGTGGCGGAGCGTGCAGGAAATGGCACATCGCCCGTTCCCCGCGGATAACCACGCGCGGCCGGCGCCCCTGTCCACCTATCGTGGCCCGATGCTCATCAGACGCGAGACGCGCGCCGACGTCGAGGCCATCCGCGCCGTGCACACCGCGGCCTTCGCCAAGGCCGAAACGCCGCACAAGGTACCGGTCGAGGCCACGCTAGTCGACGCGCTCCGCGCCGACGACGCGTGGCTGCCCGCCCTCTCGCTCGTCGCGACCGACTCCGACGGGCAGGTCGTCGGGCACGTGGTCGGCACCCGGGGATGGGTGGCCGACGCGCCGGTCGCGCTGGGGCTGGGCCCGCTCGGCGTGCTGCCGGCCTGGCAGCGCCGCGGGGTCGGCTCAGCGCTGATGCACGCCGTGCTCGGCGCGGCCGACGCGCTGGACGAGCCACTCGTGGTGCTGCTCGGCCACCCGGACTACTACCCGCGCTTCGGGTTCCGGCCGGCCGTCGAGCTGGGCGTCACGCCGCCCGGCCCGTGGGGCCCGCAGTTCTTCCAGGCGCGTCCGATGAGCGCCTGGCGGTCGTCGATCGGCGGCGCGTTCGCGTACGCGAAGCCGTTCAACGACCTTTGACGATCTCTCCGCCCTAAAGGACGGAGATTCCCTCCACGCTGCGCGTGGAACACGCGGCGTCCGGGTGGATTACCGCTTCGCCGCGCGGTGCCACCATCGCTGGTGGTCTTACCTGCGCTCCACGGTCGTTTAGCTCTCGGCGCGTCCCCGCCGCGAGCACGTTCATGGCCGCGTTGACGTCCCGGTCGTGGGCCGACCCGCAGGGGCAGGTCCACGCGCGGACGTTGAGCGGCATCTTGTCGTTGATCCGGCCACAGTCCGAGCACATCTTCGTGCTGGGGAAGAATCGATCTACCCGGCCGAATGCCCGCCCGTACCGGGCGGCCTTGTACTCCAACATGCCGGTGAAACT
>JAEVHO010000159.1 GCA_016802835.1 Micromonospora sp. ATA32
CGCCGAGGCGCACCACGACGCGCTGCGGCTGCGCCCGTACGCCCAGCCGGACCTGCTCGGTCTGCTGCGCTGCCCGACCGGGCTGCGCTGGCCGTCCGGACCGAGTCCGCCGGTGAGGAGGGCTCGCAGCTGGACCCGCAGGTGGCCGCGCTGCACGAGGCGATCCTGGCCGCCACCCGGGAACTGAGCCCGACCGAGACGTCGCTCAAGCAGAGCGCGACCCGGCTGACCACCGCTTTGACCGAGTTGCAGGCGCAGCTGCCCGCGGCCGGGCTCGATCACCGGCCCGAGTGGGACACCGACGACGGTGTCATCGTGGTCCGGGTCGCCGACGAGCAGGGGCTGACCCCGGTGGCCCACTTCGCGGACCGGATCGCCCGCGAGCGCCGCGACCAGGAGCAGCTGCTCACCGACGCCGAACAGCGGGTGCTGGAGGACGCGCTGCTGGGCCAGCTGGCCCGGCAGATCCACCACCGCACCATCGAGGCCCGCGATCTGGTGGAGGCGATGGACGGCCAGATGCGGGCCCGGCGGATGTCCTCCGGGCTCACCGTCGGTGTTGGCTGGCGGCTGGCCGACGACCTCGACGCCGAGCAGCGCGAGGTCTGCAAGCTGCTGGAGCGCGATCCGGCCCGGCTCGGGCCGGGTCAGCTCACCACGATGCGCCGGCACTTCGCCGCCCGAATCAAGGCGGCCCGGGCGACGGCGCCGAGCGGCCGTACCGGGAGCTGTTGGGGGAGGTGCTCGACTACCGGCAGTGGCGGAGCTTCGCCTTCACCCTGCACCGCCCCGGCGGCGGCGCGGAAGCCCTGACCCGGGCCCGGCACAGCCAGCTCTCCGGCGGCGAGCAGTCGGTCTCGCTGCACCTGCCGCTCTTCGCCGCCGCCAACGCCCTGTTCGGCTCGGCGCGGCCGGACGCGCCCCGTCTGCTCGGCCTGGACGAGGCATTCGCCGGGGTGGACGACACCGGCCGCGGGGAGCTGATGGCCCTGGCGAAACAGTTCGACCTGGACCTGTTCATGACCGGGTACGACCTCTGGGCCACCCACCCGGCGGTCAGCGGCGCGGCGCACTACGACCTGTCGCACTCCACCCTGGAACACGCCGTGTCCACCGTGCTGCTGGTCTGGGACGGCTCGGTCAACGTGGCCGACTTCGACGGGACGCTGACGCGGGCGCTCGGCTCGCCGGAAACCCGCCGGGCGCCGGGCCGTGACACCGCGCTCGTCGAGTTCGGCCTCGGCGACGAATGAGTGGCGGTGACCAGCAGCGCTCGCCCGGCCGGGTCGGGTGGGCGCAGCTTCCCGACGCACCCGGTTGGCGGCGGCTGCTGTCCGTCGCCCGGCGCAGCCTGGAACGCACGGGCGGCCGGCTCGACACCGCCGTCTCCCTGAGCGCGCCCACGGACGACGAACGGCTCCTGGTCATCGGGCTGACCGGTACCCACCGCTCCGCCGGCGCGGCCGGTTCACCGTACGGTTGTCGGACGTGGATGCGCATCTGCGCGGCGTGTATGGAGTCGGCCTGCCGGAGGTGCTCGCCACGGCGGCTCCGCTGCGGAACCGGCCGGCGGACGCGAAGCGCGAGGCGCTGGCGCGGGACGCCATCCTTGCCGTGGCCGACGAAGGCCGGCACGCCGGCAGCGACTGGTACGCAGGCTGGCTCGACGGGCTTCGTCGGGACGGTACCCTCACCCGCGTCGTCCGGGCCGGGCTGCCGTTCGAGGACGTGGTCCGCGTGCTGGACGCCTTGCCCGCCGCGGACGAGCCGATGCCGGTCTTCGCCGACCGGGTGCTCAACGACACGAAGGCCCTCGCGGACGGGGCGCTGCGCGGGCTGGTCTTGCGCGCCGTCGCCGCTTGGCGGCAGACGTCCGTGCCGGTCGGCGGCGAACAGGAACGGGCGCTGTGGGAGTCCGTCGGCCTGGTCCCCGACGACCTGGCCAGCCAGGTGCTGGTGCTCAATGTGCCCGCCACCGGTGGCCTGGTCGGCCGGTGGTTGACCGATGCCGCCCAGTCCGGCGTGCCGATGCGGGTCACCCTGCACCAACTCCGCCTGGCGCCCCTCGCCCTGGCCTGTGCAGAGGTCTTCGTCTGCGAGAACCCGGCCGTACTGCGTGCGGCGGCCACCGCTCTGGGGTCGCGAGCGCCCGCGCTGGTCTGCACCGAAGGCGTGCCCTCGGCCGCAGTGCATACGCTGCTGCGCGCCGCGACGGGCGCGGTGATCCGCTGGCGCAACGACTTCGATTGGACCGGCGTACGCCTGACTGCAGCGGCCCTCGACCGGTATCCCAACGCCGCTCCCTGGCGGATGACGGCAGCCGACTACGTGCCAGGAGCCGGCACCGGTCCCGACCTGATCGGAGCGCCCGCCGTAACGTCCTGGGATCCGCGGCTGCAGGAGGAGATGCGAAAGGCGGGTCGAGCGGTCATGGAGGAACGTTTGCTCGATGCACTCCTCGCCGACCTACGCAACGCCGGCGGTGACGCCAGCAGGTGAGGAGCCCCGATGGCCGGCAGACCCGGCGATGGCGATGATGTCCACGCACCGACGTGATGAGCTCCTCGCGGCGGCGCCGGATCGTGACGACGGCTAGTGAACGGACGGGGTCGTGGGCGGTCCAGTCGGCGTCGAGCGTGTGAGCGGGCAGCTCGACTCCTTTACTGGGCTGGGTATCCTGATTGGCGACCTGGGAGAACGTGCTTGAGCAGGCCGCTGGGGCCTTCAACTACTGGGCAGGCCGACGCTGTCGGGCTGGACGAGCTCGCGGCGGGCCCGTAGGTAGTCAACGAGCAGGTTGTTCTCGCTCACCTCGTCCACGGTAACCGCCGGGATCGTGGTCTGCCTGTCCCTGCCACTCCCAGGACCGCTGGGGCTCTGCCTGTTTCGCGCCGATTGGCGGAGTGTGGAGCCATCACGTGCTGACGCCGCCGCGGTTTGGCGGCCGCGTCGGCGGGAAGCTCGTGGACTTGCGACAACAAGGAGAGGATTCTCGTGAGATCGACCAAACTTCCCGGCGGGACGTTCACCATGGCCGAGGATCTGACGGTCACTCGCATGGGGTACGGCGCGATGCAGTTGGCCGGCCCGCACGTCTTCGGCCCACCGGCCGACCGCGACGCTGCCGTGGCCGTGCTGCGCGAGGCCGTGCGCCTGGGCATCAACCACATCGACACGGCCGACTTCTACGGCCCGTACGTCACCAACCAGATCATCAGGGAGGCTCTGCACCCATATCCGGACGAGCTGCACATCGTGACGAAGGTCGGATCGTTGCGAGACGCCGAGGGAAACTGGCTGCCGGCGCTAGCTCCCGAGCAGCTGCGCCAGGCCGTGTACGACAACCTGGATCACCTCGGACTAGACGCGCTCGACGTCGTCAATCTGCGCGTGGGCGGGTTCGACAGGCCCACTCCCGGCTCGATCGCCGAGCCGTTCACCGTGCTCGCGCAGCTGCAGCAGGAGGGACTGATCAAGCATCTCGGTCTCAGCACCGTCTCGGCCGAGCAGATCGCCGAGGCACAGTCCATCGCGCCGATCGTGTGCGTGCAGAACTTCTACAACATCGCAAACCGGGCGGACGACGGCCTGATCGACTCCCTCGCCGCACAGGGCATCGCTTACGTGCCCTACTTCCCGCTCGGCGGCTTCTCCCCACTCCAGTCCGAGGAACTGAACGCAGTCGCCACCCGTCTCGACGCGACCCCGATGGCCGTCGCGCTGGCATGGCTGCTACAGCGCTCCCCGAACATCCTGCTCATCCCCGGTACCTCGTCCGTCGCGCATCTGCGGGAGAACGTCGCCGGTGCTGCGCTGACCCCCGAGGATGAGCTGGCCGAGCTGAACAACATTGCCTCATGAGCACCAGCACCGCGCCATCCGACTCACGATCTGGTCGCGCACGCCCGGCCGCTGGACCAGCCAGCGGCCGGCCACGCGGTCTGCCTGGTGGGTGCCAGGATGGGGCGGTGATGGAGCTCGACGGCGCGCCCCCGACGGCCGACGACCTGGCGGCCCTGGCGCTGGTCAACTACGGCCACTTCACCACGGTCCGGCTCGAGGCGGGCGGGGTGCGCGGACTCGGCCTGCACCTCGACCGGCTGGTCCGCGACTGCGACGTGGTGTTCGGTACGCCGCTCGACGTCGCCCGGGTCCGCGAGCTGGCGCGTCGGGTGGCCGCCCGGGTGGCGGTGCCGGCGATGATGCGGGTCACCGTCTTCGATCCGGATCTCACGGTCGTCCGGCCCACCGACGGTAGGCGGCCCCGCGTGCTGATCACCGTGCGGCCGGCCGGTCCGGCGGGATCGCCGCCGGTCCGTCTCCGCGCGATGTGTCATCAGCGGGAACTGCCGCAGGTCAAGCATGTCGGTCTCTTCGGTGCGGTGCGCCAACGTCGACTGGCCCAGCGTGCCGGATTCGACGACGTTCTCTTCGTGGATCAGGACGGCCGGGTCGGCGAGGGGGCGACCTGGAACATCGGCTTCGTCATGAACGGGGAGGTGTGCTGGCCCGAGGCGGACTGCCTGCCCGGCGTCACCGCCCACCTGCTCGACGGGGTCCTGGCGCGGATCGGCGTGCCGGCGCGTCGGGAACCGGTCCTGCTCGACGCACTGCCCGACGGCTGCGCGGCCTTCATCACCAACGCCGGCGTCGGGATCCAGCCGGTGATCGAGATCGACGGTCGCCCGCTCGGTGCCGAGCCGGGGCTGCTCGACCGGCTGCGGGCCGGCTACCAGGCTGTCCCGACCGAGGCCTTCTGACCGCAGCGCCGCGACGCAGGCGACCACCGCCGGATGGACGCCCGCGCCCTTCCGGTACGCGACGCGAGGGCGTCGTCGGAGGCCCAGCGGGACGAGGCGGACCTGCGGGGGAGGCTGCGTGACGGCGAGTTCCGGGACCAGGCCGACGCCCTGGCCGGCGGCCACCAGGGCGATCATCGCGGTGAAGTCGTCGGCGTGGTGGCGCAGCGTCGGGCGGAAGCCGGCCCGCTGGCAGGCGTGCAGGGCCACCGAGTGGCAGAGCGTGCCGGGGCTCCCGACGATCCACGCCGCGTCGCGGACCTGGTGGAACGGATCGCCCTCCCCGTGGCCGTGCCCGTCGGCGGGCACGGCGAGGAACACCGTCTCGTCCAGCAGTGGTGCCGAGTCCAGCGCCGGGTCGGGCTGGACCGGCACGATGTCGTAGTCGTGCAGGAGCGCCACGTCGAGCCGGCGGTCGCGCAGCGCGGCGGGCATGGCGACCGGGTCCAGCTCGGTGACCATGAGGTCGAGCGCGGGCCGCGGCAGGCGCAGGCGGCGTACGTCAAGCATCAGCTCAGCTTAGGTATTTGTTGAGGAATCCGAACTGGCCCTTCACGATCGGTTGGCACAGGCTGGAGCCATGACACTGACCGGTCTGTACGTCCCGCTGATCACGCCGTTCGACGACACCGGGGCGGTCGCCGGCTCTGCGCTGGAGGCCCTCGCCCACGAGGTGCTGGACGCCGGAGCCGCGGGCGTGGTCGCCCTCGGCACCACCGGGGAGCCGACCGCGCTCGACGATGCGGAACGACGTGGGATCGTCGACCTGGTCGCCGGGGTCTGCCGGGAACGCCACGCCCCACTGCTGGTCGGCGCCAACACCGTGGAGTCGCTGCGGGCACTGGCCAGCCGGACCGAGGTGACCGCCGCCCTCTGTGTGGTGCCCCCCGTTCGTCCGGCCGGGTGAGGCAGGGGTGCTCGCCCACCTCGCCCACCTGGCGCAGATCGGTCCGGTGCCGCTGGTCGTCTATCACATCCCGTACCGCACGGGGCAGCACCTGTCCGCGGACGCCCTGCGGCGGCTGGCAGAGCTGCCCGGCGTGGTGGGGGTGAAGTACGCCGTGGGCGGAATCGACGAGGACACCATCGCCTTCCTCGCCGACGTCCCGCCCGGCTTCGCGGTGCTCGGCGGCGACGACACGTTCGTCTCACCGCTACTGGCCCTCGGCGCGCACGGCGGCATCCTGTCCTCGGCGCACGTCGCCACCGCCGAGTTCGTCCGGCTCATCGAGCTGTGGCGCGCCGGCGCGGCCGCCCCGGCCCGCGCCCTCGGTCACCGGCTCGCGACCCTGTCGGCGGCGCTGTTCGCCGAACCCAACCCGGCGGTGGTCAAGGCGGTCCTGCACGCGCAGGGCCGCATCCCGAGCCCGGCGGTACGGCTGCCCCTGCTCACCGCCGCATCGGAAACCACGCAGGCGGCCCTGCGACAGGTGCGGTCCACCGGTCGATCGTAGTTCCAGCCGACTGACCCTCCGGGTTGGCCACCGGCTGGACCTCAGCCCGGCTCGGCCACCCACGGCCTCGTTGCCAGGGCGAGGGTCAGGTCGAGGACGGTCGCCGGGTCGTTGAGGCGATCGCCGTACAGCTCCCGCAGCTGGCCCATCCGGTACCGCACGGTCTGCGGGTGCACGAAGAGGTCCGCGGCGACGTCCTCGCGTCGGCCCTGGTGCAGCAGCCAGGAGCGGAGCGTCTCGGCGAGCCGCTGGGCGCTGACCGGCGGCAGGGACGCCAGCGGCGCCAGGACCTGGGCGCGCAGGTCGGCCAGCCCCTCCGGGTCCATGCCGAGCACGAGCTCGGCCAGGTGCTCCTCGGTGTCCAGCGGGTCGTCGTTCGGTCGGGCGACCCGCAGCGCCAGCGCCCTGGTGGCGCGCTGGTACGAGTGGGCGACCCCGATCCACGGCCGGGCCGGGCCCAGCACCGCCCGCTGCCCCCGCAGCGCGCGGGCCAGCCGAGAACGCCCGGCGCCGTGCGCGTCCGGCACGAGCAGGACGGCCAGCTCCTCGCTTCGTTCCCCGGCGGGCAGGTCCTCCCCGCTCTCCAGGGTGTGCGCGCTGAGCAGGGCGAGCGTGGCGCGCAGGTTGACCCGCGGCACCAGCACGACGGTCAGGGTCTGCGGCGGTGGCCAGTCCGCCCGTTCGGCGCTGCGGCGCAGGTCCTCCTCCGGTTCGCCGGCGAGCAGCTGCTGGGTGAGCCGTTCCAGGTGGCGTTGGCGGACCCGGCCCTCGGTCGCGAGCTCGTCGGAGTGGCCGGCGACGCTGGCGGCGGAAAGCTCGTCGATGTAGGCGAACATCAGCTCGGCGAAGTGGGCGACGGTCTCGGCCGGCAACCCGGCGTCGACGGCGGTGGTCGACAGCTCGCGCCAGGCGACCCGGGCGCCGATCCGGTAGGCCGCCAGCAGGGCGTCCATGCTGCGACCGGAGCGCGCCTCACCCCGGCCGAGGGCGTACGCGGCGTCGACGGCCGGGGCGAGCGGGGTGCCGGGGTCGGCGGCCTGGGACTGCTCGGCCAGTTTGAGGAAGGTGCCGAGCGCGATGCGCACCGCGTTCTCGATCTTCTGCCGCATCTGACCGGCCAGGGTGCCGGAGTAGCTGGGCACCTCGGCGGTGACCGCGGTGACCGTGCGCTCGGCGAGCAGCGGCAGCCGGGCGCGCAGCGCGATGGCCACCGGCTCGTCCAGCTCAAGGCGGGCGGCTTCCCCGGCGGCCCGGAACCGTTCGGGCATGTTTGTTCTCCTCGAACAACTTGAGAGGCCCAAACTACCTCGTCAGGCCAAGATTTTGTCCATCCCGGCCGAGCACCATGGTTCCATGACCACAACTGTCCCGCGCCCACCCGGAAAGATGTCCCTGCGGGACAGGCTGTTCCGGATCGCCGAGGCGGTGACGACCCCGCTGCTGCCGGCGGACTACCTCGACCTGGTCGCCCCGCTGCGGTCCGGCGTCGAGCTGCGTGGTCGGATCCTCGCCGTCCGCCCGGAGACCCCGGACGCGGCGACGCTGGTGATCCGGCCCGGCCGCGGCTGGCGGGGGCACACGCCCGGGCAGTACGTCCGGCTCGGCGTCGACGTCGACGGCGTACGCCAGTGGCGCGCCTACTCGGTCACCTCGGTCCCCGACCGCGCGGACGGCTGCCTCTCGGTCACGGTCAAGGCGATCCCGGACGGCGTGGTCAGCAACCACCTCGTCCGACGGGTGCGGCCTGGCACGGTCGTCCAGCTCGACCAGGCCCAGGGCGACTTCGTCGTCCCGGAGCCCGCGCCGGCGAAGGTCCTCTTCGTCACGGCGGGCAGCGGCATCACCCCGGTGATGGGCATGCTGCGCTCCGGCATCCAGGCGCAGGCCGACGTGGTGCTGCTGCACTCCGCCCCCACCCCGGACGACGTGATCTTCGGTGCCGAGCTGCGGGAACTGGCCGACCGGGGGGTCGTCCGGCTGGTGGAGCGGCACACCGACGTCGACGGGCTGCTCGGCGTGGACGAGCTGGACCGCCTGGTGCCCGACCACCTCGACCGGGAGACCTGGGTCTGCGGGCCGGTCGGCATGGTGAACGCCTTCGAGGAGCACTGGACGGCCCGGGGGATCGCCGACCGGCTGCACACCGAGCGGTTCCGGCGGGCCGTGGTCGCCCCCGGCGCGGGCGGCAGCGTCACCTTCACCCGGGCCGGGGTCACCCTGCGGGCCGACGGGGCCACCGCCATCCTCGACGCCGGCGAGGCGGCCGGGGTGATCATGCCCTCGGGCTGCCGGATGGGCATCTGCTACGGCTGCGTCCTGCCGCTGCGCGAGGGCGCGGTGCGGGACCTGCGCAACGGGGAGATCACCACGGCCGCCCCGGGGGACGGCGTACTCATCCAGACCTGTGTGTCGGCGGCGGCCGGTACCTGCGACATCGACCTCTGACAGGAGACCCGGACGTGACCGCGATCCAGAAGAAGACGCACAACCCGATCGCCCACCTCACCGCCGAGGACATCGAGACGCTGGGCAAGGAGCTCGACGCGATCCGCGACGAGGTGGTCGCCAGCCGGGGCGAGCGCGACGCGGCGTACATCCGAAAGGTCATCGCCAACCAGCGCAAGCTGGAGATCGGCAGCCGGGCCATCCTGCTGTTCTCGCTCTTCCCGCCAGCGTGGGTGGTGGGCACCGCCGGCCTCGCGGTGGCGAAGATCCTGGAGAACATGGAGATCGGCCACAACGTCCTGCACGGCCAGTGGGACTGGATGCGCGACCCGAAGATCCACTCGACGACCTGGGAGTGGGACCACGTCTCGCCCGCCGAGCAGTGGAAGCACTCGCACAACGAGCTGCACCACACCTACACGAACGTGCTCGGCAAGGACAACGACCTCGGGTACGGCATCATGCGGGTCGACGAGGACCAGCCGTGGCACCCGGTCTACCTCGGTCAGCCGCTGTGGAACCTCCTCAACGCCTGCTTCTTCGAGTACGGCATCGCCGCGTACGACCTGGAGCTGGGCCACAACCTGCGCAAGGGCCGCTACAAGACCGCGGAGTTCCGGGCCCGGGCCAAGCAGGTCCGCCGCAAGATCCGCAAGCAGGTGCTCAAGGACTACCTTCTGCACCCGCTGCTGTCCGGCCCGTCGTTCCTCAGCACCCTCGCGGCGACGTTCACCGCGAACCTGATCCGCAACCTGTGGACCCACTCGGTGATCATGTGCGGGCACTTCCCGGAGGGTGTGGAGACCTTCGAGAAGCGCTCGATCGAGGGGGAGACCCGGGGCGAGTGGTACCTGCGCCAGATGCTCGGCTCGGCCAACATCAGCGGCAGCCGGGCGCTGCACATCATGACCGGCAACCTCTCCTTCCAGATCGAGCACCACCTCTACCCGGACCTGCCCAGCAACCGCTACCAGGAGATCGCCCCGAAGGTCCGCGACCTCTTCGACCGGTACGGCCTGGCGTACACCTCCGGTCCGCTGCCGAAGCAGGTCTTCTCCGCCTGGAAGAAGGTGTTCCGGCTCTCCCTGCCCAACCGCCGCCCGGCGCGGTCCGTGCCGGCGCCGGTCATGCCGGTGCTGGTCTCCTCCGAGGCGGCGTAGGGCGGCGGCCCGGCGTCAGGCCCGGGCGACGACGACCAACTCCCCGTCGCCCGCGCCGACGGCCTGACCGGCCCAGCCACCGTGGACGCGCTCGACGGTGAAGCCCGCGGACCGCACCGAGGACCGCAGCTCGTCCTCGGTGCGGAACCGAAGGGTCGCCGAGCTGAGCCGCTCCTCGCCGTCCGGGAAGACGTAGTGATGGGTGAAGCTCACCGAGCCGTTTCGGACGTCGGTCAGTTCCGTCCACGCCCGGACCTCCCGACCGTCCGGCAGCGGGACCCGGCGGCGGGAGTCGGTGGGATTCCACCGCTCCCATCGGCGTCGTCCGGGTCGCGCGAGTCGAACGCCAGCCGACCACCCGGTACGAGGCAGCGCCTGAGATCCGCGAGGACGTCGGCCCACCCGGCGTCGTCGACGAAGACCTGCGCCACGTGGCTGGTCAGCACCGCCACGTCGAACGCCCGGTCCGGCAGGATCTCGGACGTGCCCTCGATCCAGCACACCCGGTCGGCGCCCGGCTTGCCGCGCGCGGCGTCGAGCGACGCGCGGGCCGGATCCACGCCGCTGACCGCGTGCCCGGCCGCCGCCAGGGCCAGGGTGAGCCGGCCGGTGCCGCAGCCGAGGTCCAGGACCCGCGCGGCCGGGGTCTCGTTCACCAGGGCGAGGTAGAAGTCGTCGTCGCGCGCCCAACGGCACTCCGCGTCGTAGACCACGACCAGCCGAGGATCCTGGAACTCGCCGTCTCGCATCGCCGGATGGTATCGACCGCGGCCACGGGATGCGGTACGGCGGGAAAGACCAGGTCGCGAGGTCAATAGACCTAGGTGCACTAGTTTGGACGCAGCATTTCTGGTTGTCACTGTCGCTGATGGCGGGACAGTCGCCGCGATGCCAGGATTGACGCCGGTAACAACTGTTGCCGCATCGTTTCGCGCCACCGTCGCCGCCGGGCTCTGCACCCTGGCGCTCGGTGCGGTCGGCTCGCGTACCGGCCGATCCGGAACCTGGAGGACGAGCTGCCGGACGCCGACCCGGGCAGGGTCATCGTCAGCGACAAGGACCTGATCCAGGAGTTGGCCGACCGCCGGCTGGCCGAGCTTGCCGCCGCCGGCCCGCCGTCCGTGGCCGGGCGGTGACCGGGCGGGCGGCCCTGGCGGACCGGGCGGCGGCGTGACCAGGCCGGACGGCGACCCCTGGCCGGTGGCGACCGGCCTGGTCACCTGTCAGACTTGCCCCGGGTCACCGCCGTTGGAGGGGCTGGTCGGATGACGGACAACGGGTACGACCTCCGGCCGGAGACCGACCGGTTCGCGCTGTTCGGCTGCCAGGTCACCATCGTCGATGCCGCCACGTTGCTGGCGCGTCGGGACCGGCCCGGTCGAGCTGCTGACCGACGCCGCCTTTCCCGCGCCCGTTCGCGCTGTCCGGCTGACCCTGCGCCGCGACACCGGCGACGGGCCGCGGGCGTACCGGTTCGACGCGGAGATCCGCATCTGGGCCGGCGCGGGCGTGCCGCTGGGCCTGCTCGCGTTGGGCGCCGCCGGTCCGATCGGGGTGCTGCTGCTGACCCGGCGGCTCGCCGCGGCCG
>JAEVHO010000160.1 GCA_016802835.1 Micromonospora sp. ATA32
CGTCCAGGACCACCCGGTTGACCTCGGCGACCTCGTTGGTGATCCGGGTCGAGATCCGGGCGACCACCTCGTAGGGCAGCCGGGACCAGTCGGCGGTCACGCCGGGTGAGGCGGCGTCACTCCCACTCGATGGTGCCCGGCGGCTTGCTGGTCACGTCCAGGACCACCCGGTTGACCTCGGCGACCTCGTTGGTGATCCGGGTCGAGATCCGGGCGACCACCTCGTAGGGCAGCCGGGACCAGTCGGCGGTCATCGCGTCCTCGCTGGAGACCGGGCGCAGCACCACGGGATGCCCGTAGCTGCGCCCGTCACCCTGCACGCCGACGCTGCGCACGTCGGCCAGGAGCACCACCGGGAACTGCCAGACACCCCGGTCCAGGCCGGCCGCCGTCAGCTCCTCCCGGGCGATCAGGTCGGCCCGGCGGAGCAGGTCGAGCCGCTCCCGGTCGACCGCGCCGATGATCCGGATGGCCAGGCCCGGTCCGGGGAACGGGTGCCGCCAGACCATCGCCTCGGGCAGGCCCAGCTCCAGGCCGAGCGCCCGGACCTCGTCCTTGAAGAGTGTGCGCAGCGGCTCGACCAGGGCGAACTTCAGGTCCTCCGGCAGGCCCCCGACGTTGTGGTGACTCTTGATGTTGGCGGTGCCGGTGCCGCCGCCGGACTCCACCACGTCCGGGTAGAGGGTGCCCTGCACCAGGAACTCGACGTCGCCGTGTGAGGCGATCTCCCGGGCGGCGGCCTCGAAGACCCGGATGAACTCCCGGCCGATGGTCTTGCGCTTCTGCTCCGGGTCGGTGACCCCGGCCAGCGCGCCGAGGAACCGTTCCTGCGCGTCGACCACCTTGAGCTTGATGCCGGTGGCCGCGACGTAGTCCTTCTCCACCTGCTCGGCCTCGCCCGCGCGCAACAGCCCGTGGTCGACGAAGACGCAGGTGAGCTGGTCACCGACGGCCTTGTGCACCAGCGCGGCGGCGACCGCCGAGTCGACCCCGCCGGACAGGCCGCAGATGACCTCCTTGTCCCCCACCTGCTCGCGGATCCGGGCGACCTGCTCGTCGATGATGTTCTCGGGCGTCCAGGTCGGCTCGATGCCGGCGATGTCGTAGAGGAAGCGGGTCAGCATCTCCTGGCCGTGCGCGGTGTGCCCGACCTCGGGATGGAACTGCACGCCGGCCCGGCGGCCGGCCAGGTCCTCGAACGCGGCGACCGGAGCGCCGGCGGACTCGGCGGTGACCGTGAAGCCGTCCGGCGCCTCCGTCACGCAGTCGCCGTGACTCATCCAGACCGGCAGGTCGTCCGGCAGCTCGCGGAGCAGCACGCCGGCCTCGGCGCGGGCCCGCAGCGGGGTGCCGCCGTACTCCCGGTTGCCGGTGCGCGCGACGGTGCCGCCGAGCGCCTGGGCCATCGCCTGGAAGCCGTAGCAGATGCCGAAGACCGGGACGTCGGCGGTGAACATGCCGGCGTCGATCTGCGGGGCGTCCGGCGCGTAGACGCTGGCCGGGCCGCCGGACAGGATGATCGCGGCCGGGTTCTTCGCCAGCATCTCGGCGACCGGCATGGAGTGCGGGACGATCTCCGAATAGACCTTGGCCTCACGCACCCGGCGCGCGATGAGCTGGGCGTACTGGGCTCCGAAGTCCACCACGAGGACGGGGCGAGGCGTGCTCATGTGCAGATAGCCTACCGACAGTCACGGCCGGGCCGGGCACGGGTCGGACTCTCCGCGTGCCACGCCACGCCGCCCCTGCTCGCGGCAGCTGATCCGGATTCAGCTCCGCAGGGCGCCGGGGGCGTCCGCCGGGACCGCCGGGTGGTGCGGGGCGACCGGGGCCAACCGGCGGTACGGCTCGTCCAGCGCCGGCCGGGGGTCCTCCTCGCCCCGGTTCGGCCAGAACGACATCGCCCGCTCCGCCTGGGCGGTGATGGTCAGCGACGGGTTCACCCCGAGGTTCGCCGAGACCGCCGCGCCGTCCACCACGTGCAGCCCGGGGTGGCCGAACACCCGGTGGTACGGGTCGATCACCCCGTCGGCCGGGGACCGGCCGATCACCGCCCCGCCCAGGATGTGCGCGGTCATCGGGATGTTGAACGGCTCGGTCAGCGCGCCGCCCGGGGTGCCGCCGATCTCCTCGGCGAGCAGCCGGGCCGCGTCGTTGCCGGCCGGGATCCAGGTCGGGTTCGACGCGCCGTGCCCGGGGCCGGAGACCAGCCGCCGGCCGAGCGGTCCCCGCCGCCAGCGGGTGCTCAACGAGTTGTCCGCCGACTGCATGACCAGGGCGATCACCGTCCGCTCCGACCAGCCGCGCACCGACAGCATCCGCGCCGCCAGCCGCGGCTGCCGGACGATGCTGCCCAGCCAGCGCCGCACCCGGTGCGGACCGCCGTCCACCAGCAGCGACTGCAGCAGCCCCATCGCGTTCGAGCCCCGCCCGTAGCGGACCGGCTCGATGTGGGTCTGCTCGTCCGGGTGGAACGAGCTGGTGATCGCCACCCCCTCGGTGAAGTCGAGCTTCTCGGCACGGGCCCGCTGCCGGGGAACCGACGCGCCCAGGATCGCCTCCGAGTTGGTCCGGGTCAGCTCGCCGAGCCGGGGCGAGAGCGCGGGCAGCGCCCCGGTGGCCTTCATCTCGTGCAGCAGCCGCTGGGTGCCGAGCGCTCCGGCGGCGAGCACCACCTGGTCGGCGTGGATGGTCTGGCGGCGCCTGCGCAGCCAGGCGCCGGTGCGGACGGTCTCGATCTGGTATCCGCCGCCGGCAGCCGGCCGGACGGCGGTCACCGTGGTCAGCGGGTGTACCTGGACGCGAGCCGCTCGGCCAGCCAGAGGTAGTTCTTGACCAGGGTGTTCTTGGCGCCGTGCCGACATCCGGTCATGCACGAGCCGCAGTGCGTGCAGCCGGTGCGCTCCGGGCCCGCGCCGCCGAAGTAGGGGTCGGGGACCCGCTGCCCGGGCCGGCCGATGTGCACGCCGACCGGGGTGGGGCGGAAGGTGTGGCCGACCCCCATCCGATCGGCGACCGCCCGCATCGCCCGGTCCGCCCGGGTGTCCACCGGGTACGCGGTGGCCCCGAGCATCCGTTTCGCCTGGTCGTAGTGCGGCGCCAACTCGTCGCGCCAGTCGGTGACGTCCCGCCACTGGGGGTCGTCGTAGAAGGCGCCCAGCGGCTCGTAGAGGGTGTTCGCGTAGACCAGCGAGCCGCCGCCCACCCCGGCCCCGGAGAGGACCAGCACACCGCCGCCCTGGCGGCGGTGTGCTGGGCGCAGCAGGGTGAGCCGCTGGATGCCGTAGCAGCCCAGTTTCGGCGCCCACAGGAACCGCCGGGCCCGCCAGGAGGTCTGCGGGAACTCGTCGTCGGCGAACCGCCGCCCGGCCTCCAGGACGCCGACCGTGTAACCCTTCTCGGCCAGCCGGAGCGCGGTGACGCTGCCGCCGAATCCGGACCCGATGACGACCACGTCATACCGCATGGACGCATCATTACCGACGAGTAGCCGTCGCGCCAGCGGCACTTTCCGCGGGATCATGCTCTCCGGTAAACCGACCCGGTCTCCTGGCCGCAACCCGGGGCACCCGTTGGAGCGTTGACACGGTACGGGGAAAGGGGTCGGGCATGGTCGGCTGGACGGAACCGCCACGACGACGAGGGTTGCTGGCGCTGGTGGTGTTCGCGGCGCTCGCCCTGGTGGCGGCGGGCGCGGTGGTGGTCACCCGGCTGGCCTCCGGGCCGGACACCGGACGCCGCCCCGACGCGGCCGCCGCGTCGAGCGGGGTGCCCACCGCCACCCTCGCCCCGAGTCCCACCCCGCCGCCCGGCGTCAGCCTCACCGGACCGTTGAACTTCCTCATCGTCGGGGTGGACACCCGGGTGAGCGTGCCCGGCTGGGAGCCGCACGCCGACGCGGTGATGGTCGCCCACGTGCCCAGCGGGCTGGACCGGGCGTACCTCTTCTCCCTCCCCCGTGACCTGCTGGTCGACATTCCCGCCTTCCCCAGGGCCGGGTACCCGGGCGGGAAGACCAAGCTGACCCACGCGATGAGCTTCGGCAGCCGGGTGCCGGCCAACCGCAAGCAGCCGAACACCGCCCAGGGGTACGAGCTGCTGCGCGCCACGGTGAGCGGCTACACCGGACTGCGGATCGACGCCGGCGCGGTGCTCACCTTCAACGGCTTCGACAAGCTGGTGAACACCCTGGGCGGGGTGGACATCTACGTCGACCAGCGGGTCGTCTCGCTGCACCGGCGACCGGACGGGAAGTACCGGGACCCGGCGCCGGGCGGCTACACCGGCCCGCAGATGGTGTACGAGCCGGGCGAGCGGCACCTCAACGGCTGGCAGGCGCTGGACTACGCCCGGCAGCGCTACACCGCCGGGGGCGACTACACCCGGCAGCGCCACCAGCAGCAGCTGGTCCGGGCGCTGGTCCGCAAGATCCTCGACGAGGGGCTGGCCCGGCAGCCGGACCGGGTCGACCAGGTGGTCGCGGCGCTCGGCGACACGCTGATCTGGGCCGGCGGCGGGCGGCGGATCGTGGACGTCGCGTACGCCCTCGGTGGGCTGCAGCCCGACCAGTTCATCCTGGTCGGGCTGCCGGGCGACGGGGTCGGCAAGGGCAGCGCCTACCAGGGCGAGCAGCTGAAGCCGGTCGGCCGCACCTTCCTCACCGAGCTGAAGGCCGGCCGGGCCGACGCGTACCTCGCCGCGCATCCGGAGCTGCGGATCAAGAGCTGACCCGCCCCGGTCAGAGCGGCCTGGGCTGGCCGGGGCGCTCGGTGCCGTAGAGCCACGCGTCGAAGAGCCTGTCCAGCTGCTTGCCGGAGATCCGTTCGGCCAGGTCGACGAACTCCGCGGTCGTGGCGTTGGCGTCGCGCTTCTCCGCCGGCCAGGTCTTGAGGATCTCGAAGAACGCCTGGTCGCCGACGGCCACCCGCAGCGCGTGCACGGTCATCCCGCCGCGCTGGTAGACCGACTCGCCGAACATGTCGGCGACCCCGGGCCGGCCGGCGGGGTACGCCACACCTGCCCGGACGACCGGGCGTACCCGAGGTCGAACGCGCGCTGCGCGGTGGACCCGCCGGTGTGCTCGGCCCAGAGCCACTCGGCGTACGTGGCCAGCCCCTCGTTGAGCCAGATGTCCTGCCACCGCTCCAGCGCCACGCTGTTGCCGAACCACTGGTGGGCCAGCTCGTGCGCCACCACCTGAGTGTTCTCGCCCCGGCGGAAGAAGCCGGCGGAGTAGACCGGGCGGCTCTGCGTCTCCAGCGCGTACCGGATCCGCGTGTCGGAGACGACCACCCCGCCGTACGCGTCGAACGGGTACGGCCCGAAGACGCTCTCCAGGTAGTCGGCGACCTCGACGGTGCGGGCGATCGAGCGGTCCGCGGCGCCCTCGGGCAGGTCCGTGGTGACCGCGCTGAACACCGGGCGTCCGTGGTGATCGGCGGTCTTCAGCCGGAACTTCCCGATCACCACGGTGCTCAGGTAGCTGGCCATCGGCGCGCCCTCGGCCCATTTCCAGGTGGTCCACCCGCCGGTGCTGGTCTTCCCCCGGGGCACCCCGTTGCTGACCGCGGTGAGCCCGTCCGGCACGGTGATCTCGACGTCGTACGTGGCCTTGTCGGAGGGGTGGTCGTTGACCGGGAACCAGGTGCTCGCCGACTCCGGCTGGCCGAGCGCGATGGCGCCGTCGTCGGTGTGCAGGAAGCCGCCCTCCCCCAGCACCTCGTTCTTCAGCGCCCTCGGCTCGCCGTCGTAGCTGATCTCGGCGATGAAGCCGTTGCCCGAGGTGAGGCCGGTGGCCGGGGTGATCACCAGCTCGTCGCCCTTGCGGGCGTGCCCGGCCGGGGCGCCGTCCACGGTGACCGACCGCACGGTCAGGCCGGCCAGGTCCAGGTTGAACGATGACAG
Organism: Micromonospora sp. ATA32; assembly: GCA_016802835.1. Lineage (GTDB taxonomy): Bacteria > Actinomycetota > Actinomycetes > Mycobacteriales > Micromonosporaceae > Micromonospora. The sequence goes on from JAEVHO010000160.1 coordinate 5,905, forward strand.
GTCCATCGTGGCGGTGGCCTGCACGGTGGTGGTGCCGGTGAGCCGGTCCTTCGCCGGGTCGTAGCGGACCTTGAGGGCGTACCTCCCGACGTCGTAGCCCCCGTTGCCGTAGGTCGGGAAGTACGGGTCGCCGATCCCGGCCGCGCCCGGCTTGAAGACCCGCGCCGGTGTCGGGGACCCGCTCGCCGGCGCCACCGCCGCCCGCTTGGCCGGGTCCGCGCCGCAACCGGTCAGCCCGATCGCCCCCGTCACCAGCAGGCCGGCGCACAGCCGCAGACCCCGCCGCGTCAGCGTCATCGCCTTGTTCCTCCCGGGGAGACACACCGGGCCGGCTGCCCCACCGGCCCGCCGCGGCAGCCTACCGACAGGCGATCACGACCCCGTCACGGCAGGGCGGGGGCGGTCGCACCGATCAGCCAGGCGTCGAAGAACGACCCCAGGGACCGCCCGGCGACCCGTTCGGCGTACGCGATGAAGTCCTTCGTGGTGACGTTGCCGCCCCGCCGCTCGATGGCCCAGCCGCGCAGGATGCGGAAGAACGCGTCATCGCCGACGGTGCGGCGCAGCGCGTGCACGGCCAGCGCCCCGCGTTGGTAGACGGCCGGCCCGAACATGGCCGCCCGGCCCGGGTCCACCGACGGCTGCGACCAGTCGGTCGCCGCGTACTGGAGGTCGAAGGCGCGCTGCACGCTCCGGCCACCGTCGTGCTCCGCCCACAGCCACTCGGCGTAGGTGGCGAAGCCCTCGTTGAGCCAGATGTCGCTCCACCCGGCCAGCGAGACGCTGTCGCCGTACCACTGGTGGGCCAGCTCGTGGGCGACCACCTCCAGGTTGGGCCGGCCGGAACGGAAGAAGCCCGGCCCGTAGACCGGGCGGGACTGGGTCTCCAGGGCGTACCGGATCCGGTCGTCGGCGATCGCGATGCCGCCGTAGGAGTCGAACGGGTACGGCCCGAACTGGCTGGCCAGGAAGTCCACGATCGCACCGGTACGGGCCACCGAGGCGGCCGCCGGACCGTCCGCCGGCAGGCTGGCCGCGACGGCGGTGACCATCGGCCTGCCGGCGTGGGTGCTGGTCGACACCCGGTAGTCGCCGATCACCAGGGCGGTCAGGTAGCTCGCCATCGGCGACCGCTCCGCCCACTTCCAGGTGGTCCAGCCCCCGGAGCTGCTCTTCCCGGCCGGCACCCCGTTGCTCAGCGCGGCGAGCCCGTCCGGCACGGTCACCTCGATGTCGTACGTCGCCTTGTCCGAGGGGTGGTCGTTGACCGGGAACCAGGTGGCGGCCGACTCCGGCTGACCGATCGCGACGGCGCCGTCCGCAGTGGCCAGGAAGCCGCCGGTGCCCAGCTCGCCGTCGGTGATCGGCTTCGGCACCCCGGCGTAGTCCACCTCGACCGTGAAGGCGGCGCCCCGGCGCAGCCCGTGCTCCGGGGTCACCAGCAGCTCCGCGCCGTCCCGCCGGTGCTTCGCGGCTGCGCCGTCGACGCGTACCGAGGAGACGGTCAGGCCGGTGAGGTCCAGGTCCAACCGGGACAGTGCCGCGGTCGCCGTGGCGCTGACCGTGGCATGCCCGGTGAGCTGGTCGGTCGCCGGGTCGTAGCGGACCCGCAGCCGGTAGCCGGACACGTCGTAGCCGCCGTTGCCGTACCCGGGCACGTACGGGTCACCGACGTCGACCCCGCCCGGCCGGAACCCGCCCCGCCGTTCCCCGGACCGGGTGCAGCCGGTCACCACCAGCACCACCGCCAGCGCGGCGACGAGCAGGGCGCGACACCCAGGCGTACGGGTCATCCGCCGAGCCTAGATGCGGCTCGGCGCGGGTGGGACCGGAATCCGCACCCGCGCCCGCCGTCGGTCAGCGGTCGAGGACGAGGCCGACCTTCTGGAACTCCTTGAGGTCGCGGTAGCCGCACTTCGCCATCGCGCGGCGCAGGCCGCCGAAGAGGTTCAGCTGGCCGTCCGGCTCGTCGGCCGGGCCGAAGAGCAGCCGCTCCATCGAGCCGAGCGGATCGCCGGCCACCTCGAACGCGCCACGGGGCAGCGACGGGTGGCTGGCGGCGGAGTGCCACCAGGCGCCGCCGGCCGGCGCCTCGTCGCAGAGGGTCAGCGGCTCGCCGAGCATCACCGCGTCCGCGCCGCAGCCCAGCGCCTTGGCGATGTCGCCGGAGGTCTGGATGTCGCCGTCGGCGATCAGGTGCACGTACCGGCCACCGGTCTCGTCGAGGTAGTCCCGGCGGGCCGCCGCCGCGTCCGCGATCGCGGTGGCCATCGGCACCCGGATGCCGAGCACCGACTCGGTCGTGGACCAGTCGTCCCCGCCGATGCCGACGATGACGCCGGCCGCGCCGGTCCGCATCAGGTGCAGCGCCGTCTTGTAGTCGGTGCAGCCGCCGACGATGACCGGCAGGTCGAGGTCGGCGATGAACTCCTTGAGGTTCAGCGGCTCGTCGGTGGTCGAGACGTGCTCGGCGGAGACGATGGTGCCCTGGATGACCAGGATGTCCACGCCCGCGTCCAGGATCACCGGGGCCAGCGCCAGGGTGTGCTGCGGCGACACCCGGACGGCCACCGTGTCGCCGCCGGCGCGCAGCTCACGGACCCGTTCGGCGATCAGTTCCGGCCGGATCGGCTCGGCGTAGACCTCCTGGAGCCGCTTGGTCGCCCGCGCGTCCTCGCCCAGGCCGGCCAGCTCCTCCAGGACCTTGGCCGGGTTCTCGTACCGGGTCCAGAGCCCCTCGACGTTGAGCACGCCGAGGCCGCCGAGCTGCCCGAGCCGGACGGCGGACGCCGGGCTCATCGTGGCGTCGGACGGGTGCCCGACGCACGGGATGCCGAACTGGTACGCGTCGAGCTGCCAGGTGGTCGAGACGTCGTCGACGTCCCGGGTCCGGCGGCTCGGCACGATGGCGATGTCGTTCAGGTGGTAACCGCGCTGCGCGGTCTTGCCCAGCCCGATCTCGACCACGTCACGCATGGGGGACTCCAGGTTGTCAGGGGGATGGTCAGCGGGAGTGGTAGTTGGGCGCCTCGACGGTCATCTGGATGTCGTGCGGGTGGCTCTCCTTGAGCCCGGCCGCGGTGATCCGGATGAGCTGGCCACGCCGGTGCAGCTCGGGGATGCTCTCCGCGCCGACGTACCCCATCGCGGCGCGCAGCCCGCCGGTGAGCTGGTGGGCCACCGCGGAGAGCGGCCCCCGGTAGGGCACCTGGCCCTCCACGCCCTCCGGGACCAGCTTGTCCTCGGCGAGCACGTCCTGCTGGAAGTAGCGGTCCTTGGAGTAGGAGCGGGCCTGCCCACGGGACTGCATCGCGCCCAGCGAACCCATGCCGCGGTAGGCCTTGTACTGCTTGCCGTTGATGAAGATCAGCTCGCCCGGGCTCTCCTCACAGCCGGCCAGCAGGCTGCCGAGCATGACCGTGTCGGCCCCGGCCACCAGGGCCTTGGCGATGTCGCCCGAGTACTGGATGCCACCGTCGCCGATCACCGGTACGCCCGCCGGGCGGCACGCCCGGGCCGCCTCCATGATCGCGGTGATCTGCGGTACGCCCACCCCCGCGACGATCCGGGTGGTGCAGATCGCGCCCGGGCCCACCCCGACCTTGACACCGTCGGCGCCAGCCTCGACCAGCGCCCTGGCGCCGGCGTACGTGGCGACGTTGCCGCCGACGATCTCGATCGCGACGTCCTTCTTGAGCTGGCGGACCATGTCCAGCACCGCCCGCTGGTGGCCGTGCGCGGTGTCCACGACCAGCACGTCGACGCCCGCGTCGACCAGCGTGCGGGCCCGCTTGTACGCGTCCTCGCCCACCCCGACCGCGGCGGCGACCCGGAGCCGGCCGGCGTCGTCCTTGGTGGCGTTCGGGTACTGCTCGCTCTTGGTGAAGTCCTTGACGGTGATCAGCCCGCGCAGCCGGCCCGATTCGTCGACGATCGGCAGCTTCTCCACCTTGTGCTGGCGCAGCAGGGCCAGCGCCTCGTCCTTGCCCACCCCCACCGGCGCGGTGACCAGCGGCGTCCGGGTCATGATCTCGTGGACCGGGGTGCTCGGCTCGGAGACGAACCGCATGTCGCGGTTGGTGACGATGCCGACCAGCTGGCCGTCGCGGTCCACCACCGGCACGCCGGAGATCCGGTAGCGCCCGCAGAGCTCGTCGACCTCGCGGAGGGTGTCGTCCGGGCTGGCGGTCACCGGGTTGGTGATCATGCCGGACTCGGAGCGCTTGACCAGGTCGACCTGGAGCGCCTGGTCCTCCAGCGAGAGGTTGCGGTGCAGCACGCCGATGCCGCCCTGCCGGGCCATCGCGATCGCCATCCGGGCCTCGGTCACCGTGTCCATCGCGCTGGAGAGCAGCGGGATGGTCAGCGAGACGTTGCGGGTCATTCGCGTGACGGTGTTCACCCGGCTCGGCACCACGTCCGACTCGCCCGGCTGGAGCAGCACATCGTCGAAGGTCAGCCCGAGCGGGACCACTCGGGCCGAGCCGGCGGGCAGCTCGGGCAGGTGGCCGCCCAGATCCGCGTGGTCGGCGCCGGCCGAAAGGTCGGTGCTGGGCGAATTCTCCACGATTGCTCCCCTGAGCTGTACGGACGGGCTTCGGCGAGGTGGCGCGCGCGGGCACCGGGACGCGCCCGGTCCCGGCACGTCGCCTCATCGTACCCATTGAGCTGCGCCGCCCCGCGGGTGCCGGGCGGGCGCGCGTTGCTGATGGGCGGCGGCCGGGGGCAGGCGTCGGGCAGGGGTTGGGACTACGGTGAGGGGGTGCACGACGAGCCCATCGACCCGTTCAACGGTGACCCGGCAGATCCGGCGGCGGGGTTGCACGACCCGGGCGAGGACGCCCCGCTCGACCCGCTGACCGAGGTCGAGCGTCAGGACGTGCTCGAAGACCTGGCCGATCTGGAGATCTACCAGGCGCTGCTGGCACCGATCGGGGTACGCGGGCTGGTCATCGAGTGCGAGGACTGCCGCGAGCCGCACTACTTCGACTGGGACCTGCTCCGCGGCAACCTGCGCCACCTGCTCAGCTCCGGTCGGCCCCGGGTGCACGAGCCGGCCTACGACCCGGATCCGGACCACTACGTGACCTGGGACTACGCCCGCGGATACGCCGACGGCGTGCACGACACCCTCACCGAGGGCACCGAGGACGACACCGGCTCGGGCGCCTGAACGGGCCGCGCGAACGGGCTCGCGCCGGACGGGTTTCAGGCGACCAGGCCGGCGCGGAAGCCGGCGGCCACGGCGTGGGCCCGGTCCCGGGCTCCGAGCTTGCGGAACAGCCGGCGGGCGTGGGTCTTGACGGTGTCCTCCGAGACGAACAGCCTCCCGGCCGATCTCGGCGTTGCTCTTCCCCTCGGCCATGCCCAGCGCACCCTGCCAACTCCCGCTCGTGAGGCCGGACCGCGCCCCGGCCGCTGCCGCGTGGCGCGGCTCCGGCCGCTGCCCGGCGGCGCGGCC
>JAEVHO010000161.1 GCA_016802835.1 Micromonospora sp. ATA32
CTGGCGTACCGGTGCGCGCGGGCGGCCGCGCGCCGCGTACCGGTCGCGGAGCCGGGGGGTCGCCGGTCCAGACCTCGCGCCGGCGACCGGTCTCCGGGGTCCACCAGGGTGATCAGGCCGACGTCCGGCAGCTCCAGCTCACGCGGGGTCGGTCACCTCCACCGCGAGGACCTGGTGCCGGGCGGCGAGCCGGCGCAGCGCCGGTTCCCACGGCGCCGCCCCCGCCGGGTCGTCCGGCAGCCCGTCGAGGAAGTCGGAGACCACCACGACCAGGCCGCGACGGTTGGCGACCCGCTGCACGGCGGTCAGCGCGTCGGTCAGCGCGGGCGGGGCCAGCGGGACTGTCTGCTCGTCGTACCCGCCGGCCCGCGGCGCGGCCAGCAACGCCCGGAGCAGCCCCAGCAGATGGGTACGCCCGCTGCGAGCCGGGAACCGGCGCAGCCCGGTCGGGCCGAGCACCTGCGCGCCGAGCCGGTTGCCGGTGCCGGCGGTGAGGAAGCCGATCGCGGCGACGGCCGCGACGGCCAACTCGCGTTTGTCCAGTGTGGCGGTGCCGAACTCCATGCTGGGGCTGGCGTCGACCAGCAGCCAGGTGGTCAGTTCCCGGTCGGCGTCGACCTCGCGTACGTGCGGCACGGTGGTCCGGGCGGTGACCGCCCAGTCCATCCGGCGTACCTCGTCCTCGCCCGGCCGGTACTCCCGGCTGCCCGCGATCTCGCTGCCCGGGCCGGGCAGCAGGCCCCGGTGCTGGCCGTGCAGCATGCCGTCCAGCCGGCGGGTGACGGTCAGCTCCAGCCGGCGCAGCCGCTGGTCCGGGGCCAGGTCGGCGAGGCCGTGGTCGGCCGGGACGGGCGGCGGCGCGGCGCGGCGCCTCACGCCGCCGCCAGGTCTGGCGCGTGCTCCGGGTGGCCGGCGGCGACCCGGGGCGGCGGCACGGCTTCCACCAGCCGGCGGACCACATCTTCGGCGGAGACCCCGTCGGCGACCGCGTCGAAGGAGAGCACCAGCCGGTGGGCGAGCACGTCGACCGCCAGCTCGTGGACGTCCTCGGGCAGCACGTACTCCCGACCCCGTAGCAGGGCCTGGGCCCGGGCGGCGGCGACCAGGCCCAGGGTGGCCCGCGGGCTCGCGCCGTACGCCAGCAGCGGGGCGAGTTCGGGCAGCCCGAACCGGCCGGGGTCGCGGGTGGCGAGGATGAGCCGGACGACGTACTCGGCGAGGGCGTGGTGCACGAAGACGTGACCGGCCCGTCGCTGGAACTCGCAGAGCCGTTGCGGGTCGAGCACCGGACGGGCGACCGGCCGGTCGGTGCTCATCCGGTAGAGGATGGCCAGCTCGTCGGCGTCGCTGGGGTAGTCGACGACGATCTTCATCAGGAACCGGTCGCGCTGCGCCTCCGGGAGCTGGTAGACCCCCTCCGACTCGATCGGGTTCTGGGTGGCGAGGACCAGGAACGGTTCGGGGACCGGCCAGCTACGGCCACCGATCGAGACCTGCCGCTCGGCCATCGCCTCGAGCAGCGCCGACTGCACCTTGGCCGGGGCACGGTTGATCTCGTCGGCCAGCACCATGTTCGCCATGATCGGGCCCAGCTCGATGTCGAAGCTCTCCTTCGACGCCCGGTAGATGCGGGTGCCGACGATGTCGGAGGGGACCAGGTCCGGGGTGAACTGGATCCGGGAGAAGGTCCCGCCGACCACCGTGGCGAGGGTCTGCGCGGCGAGGGTCTTGGCCACGCCGGGCACGCCCTCGATCAGGCAGTGTCCGCTCGCGATCAGCGCGGTGAGCAGTCGCTCGACGAGCCGATCCTGCCCGACGATCACGCGTTTGACCTCGAAGAGGGTCTGTTCCAGCTCGACGCCGCTCGCGTCGGCCTCGACCGGGCTGGGCAGGCTGGACAGGGTGTCCGAGATGTCCGTCACGGTGCTTGCTTCCCGCACCGGCGGGCGGACAAACGTCGGATTATCAGCGCTGGTCAGGCCCTTACCGCAGCGGACCGGGACGACCGGGTCGGCACCGCCGGGCCGGCGGAAACGGTACGACGCCGGTCACCGCGGGGCACGCGGGGACCGGCGTCGCAGCGGTGGATCAGGTGTGGACGACGAGGTGGAAGCCCAGGTCAGCGGGGACGCCGGCCGAGTTCCGGGTCTGAATGAAGACGCCGTTGGGGGTGAGCAGCCGGGGCGCCACCACGACCTCGCCACCGGCCGGGATGCAGCAGCTGTCGGGGCGGCCGATGGTAGCGACGAAGACGCCGGCCGAGACGTTGTAGCCGAACTGCACCTCGTACTGCCCGACGCCGTACTTGATCACCGTGCCGACCCCGCGGGCCTTGGTGCCGTTGCCGTTCACGACGGTGATCGCGGTCGTGGCGACCAGGGTGGTCGCGGTGGCCTTCTTCATCGTGGCGCGGGACAGCCGGGCCGACTCGGCCGACGGCACCGGCTGCGTGCCGCGGGCCGCGGCACCCGGCTGGGCGACCTCGACCGGGGCCTTGGTCGCCGGCTGGGCGATGGCGATCCCACCGCCGGCCAGGGTGAGCGCCAGGACGCCGAACGTTACCGCCGCCGCCTTACGTCGAAGGATTGTGGCCATGACAGGTCTCCCTTTTTTGACCGAGGTGATACGTCCGACTCGCATCTGGCGGGCCGGAAAATTGCAGTGTGGAAGCCGGGCACGACGAAGACCAATTGCCTCGGCAATTGGATTTCGCCCGCACCTTGCAACGTTGACAGCTCAACTATTGAGACCCGGCCTGAACTGGTATTACTACGCAGAGTTGTGGCGCCTCAACCAGGTGGAACCTAGCACCGTAAAAAGCTGGACGTCAATAGCCGATCACCGTGTGTCGCATTATCGCCGGCACCTTCGACAATTGCGAGATATGAGCGCTGGACCATTCACGAATTGCGGTCGAGCGGTCGGGCCGCACCACGCGGGGCACCGCTGCCGCTACCGTGTCCGCCATGATCACGCCTCCCGGCGACCGGCCGGCTGCCACCCGCGCGCACCAGGCCCGGACGCTGCTCTGCTGGGTCGCCGTCGCACCGGGAGCCGCCTGGGCGGCGGTCCGGCTCCCCCGGCCTGGAGGCCGGACCGCTCGTGCAGGCGGTCGCCTTCACCCCGTACGCCGCGGCCTGGAGCCTGGTGCCGCTGGTGGCCGCGCTCGCCCTGCGGCGCCGCTGGCCCGCGCTGGTCGCGCGGTGACGGCGGCGGCCCTGATCGGCGTGGTGGCGCCCCGGGCGCTCGCCTCCCCGCCACCGGCCGCCGCCGGGCCGACGGTACGGCTGCTCACCGCCAACCTGCTCAAGGGCGGGGCCGACCCCGCCACCCTGGTCGACCTGGTCCGCCGGCACCGGGTCGACGTGCTGACGGTGCAGGAGTTCACCCCCGAGATCGAGGCCGAACTCGACCGGCTCGGGCTCGCCGCGCTGCTGCCCTACCGGCAGCTCAACGCCGAGGTGGGCACGACCGGGTCCGGGCTCTACGCGCGGTTCCGGCTCGCCGACGTCGGGGTGCGACGCAACCAGGGGTTCTTCTTCAGCCAGGCGTACGGGACCGTCGCGGTGCCGGGCGCGCCGCCGGTGCGGGTCGAGTCCGCGCACCCGGCGGCGCCGTACGCGGTCCGCGTCGTCGACGACTGGCGGACGGACCTGCGGGCGCAGCCGGCGGCCACCCCGGACGGGACCCTGCGGATCCTCGCCGGAGACCTCAACGCGACCCTCGACCACGCCCCGCTGCGTGCCCTGCTGCGGACCGGGTACGTCGACGCGGGCGACGCCGCCGGCGCCGGCCTGACCGGCACCTGGGGCCCGTACGACGGCGATCCGATCCCCCCCGGTCACCATCGACCACGTGCTGGTCGACCGCCGCGTCGCCGTCCGCGCGGTCACCGTCCACCGGATCCCCGGCACCGACCACCGCGCCGTCCTCGCCGAACTTCGCCTTCCCGCCGCGCCGTGATCCCGGTCAGACCCGCTCGCGGTCGAGGCCGTAGGTGAGGGCGTCGACCAGGGCGTGCCAGCTCGCCTCCACCACGTTCGGGTGCACGCCCACCGTGGTCCAGTCCCGGCCGGTGCCGTCGGCCGTCTCCACCAGCACCCGGGTCACCGCGCCGGTGCCGTGGCTGCCCTCCAGGATCCGAACCTTGTAGTCGGCCAGCTCGAACTCGCGCAGCTCCGGGTAGTGCCGGGACAACCCGACCCGCAACGCCTCGTCCAGGGCGTTGATCGGGCCGTTCCCCTCGGCGGTGGCGATCACCCGTTCGCCACGTACCCGGATCTTCACGGTGGCCTCGGAGACCACCGCCCCGTCCTCCCGGTGCTCGACCAGCACCCGGTACGACTCCAGCGCGAACGGTCGGGGCGGCGCGGCGTCCGGCAGCTCCGAGCGGACCAGCAGTTCGAACGAGGCGTCGGCGGCCTCGAACGACCAGCCGCCCGCCTCCAGCTCCTTGATCCGGCTGGTCACCTTCGACAGCGTCTCCGGATGGCCGGCCAGGTCCAGGCCCAGCTCACGACTCTTGAGCTCGACGCTGGCCCGGCCGGCCATCTCGGTCACCAGGATCCGCATGTCGTTGCCCACCACCGACGGGTCCACGTGGTTGTAGAGCAACGGGTCGACCTTGATCGCGCTCGCGTGCAGCCCGGCCTTGTGGGCGAAGGCGGCGGCCCCGGCGTACGCCTGGTGGGTGTCGGGGGCGATGTTGGCGATCTCGGCGATGGCGTGCGAGACCCGCACCATCTGTTCCAGGCAGCCCGCCGGCAGGACGGGCAGCCCGAGCTTGAGCTGGAGGTTGGCGACCACCGCGAAGATGTCGGCGTTGCCGGGGCGCTCGCCGTACCCGTTGGCGGTGCCCTGGAAGTGCCGGACCCCGGCCTCGACGGCGGCGATCGTGTTGGCCACGGCGCAGGCGGTGTCGTTCTGGCAGTGGATGCCGAGCAGTTCCGGGCCGACGCCGAGGCGCTCGGTCAGGTCGCCGACGACCGCGGTGATCTGGGACGGCAGCATCCCGCCGTTGGTGTCGCAGAGCACCATCACCTCGGCGCCGGCGGCCAGTGCGGTCTCCACCACCGCGGCGCCGTACCCCGGGTCCTGCCGGTAACCGTCGAAGAAGTGCTCGCCGTCGACGAACACCCGGCGGCCCTCGCGGACGAGGTGCGTGACGGTGTCGTGGATCATCGCCAGGTTCTCCCCGGCGGTGGTGCGCAGCGCGCGTTCGACGTGGCGCAGGTCCGCCTTCGCGACCAGCGCGACCGCGGGCGTCGCGGCGTCGAGCAGGGCGCGCACCTGCGGGTCGTCGGCGACGGCGACGCCGGCCTTGCGGGTGGCGCCGAACGCGACCAGCAGGGCGTGCCGCAGGTCGAGCTCGGTCCGGGCCCGACGGAAGAACTCGGTGTCCTTCGGCACCGCGCCCGGCCAGCCGCCCTCGATGAAGCCGACCCCGAACTCGTCGAGCAGCCGGGCCACCGCGAGCTTGTCGATCACCGAGTAGCTGAGCCCCTCCCGCTGGGCACCGTCGCGCAACGTCGTGTCGTAGACCTGGAACGTCATGGGGAGTCCCTTCTTCGGACCGGTGCGGGGAGCAACAAAAAGACCCCCCGCGGATGCGGGAGGTCTGCGCGCTCGGCGGAGGGGAGGCCGGCGCGCTAGGTGCTAATGAGGAGGGAGCACGTCACGATCGGTAGTTTGCCATGCCGCAGCCAGTTTTGGGAGGCAGAATCCACATGGTGGGACAGTGACTCACCGTCGCGATACCGCACCGACCGGCGCTGACCGGGCACAACCCGCCACTCGTGATCGACTTCACAAGTCACCCGGCCGCCAGCAGGTGGAAACAACGCTGAGGGCAGTATCTGGAACCGATCCAGTTACCGGCCTCGTGCCGCTGTCAAGGAGGACCTGTGCTCACTGTCGGTGACCGTTTTCCCGAGTACGAACTCACCGCCTGCGTCTCCCTCGACGCCGACAAGGCGTTCGAGACGATCAACCACAAGTCCTACCAGGGCAAGTGGAGGGTGGTCTTCTTCTGGCCGAAGGACTTCACCTTCATCTGCCCGACGGAGATCGCCGAGTTCGGCCGGCTCAACGGCGAGTTCGCCGACCGCGACGCCCAGGTGCTCGGCGCGTCGGTGGACAACGAGTTCGTCCACTACGCGTGGCGCAAGGACCACCCCGACCTGCGCGAGCTGCCGTTCCCGATGCTCAGCGACGTCAAGCGCGAGCTGACCGCGGCCTGCGGCGTGCTCGGCGACGACGGCGTGGCCCAGCGCGCCACCTTCATCATCGACCCGGAGAACGAGATCCAGTTCGCCATGGTGACCGCGGGCTCGGTGGGTCGTAACGTCTCCGAGGTGCTGCGGGTGCTCGACGCGCTGCAGACCGACGAGCTCTGCCCGTGCAACTGGAACAAGGGCGGCGAGACCCTGGACGCCAACGCCCTGCTCGCCGGCGCCGTGCCTGAGATGGGTCTGGACGCCATCAAGGCGGCTCTGCCGGAGTACGCCAAGGACATCAAGCTCAACCTCGGCTCCACCGTCGGCACGTCGACGCTGAGCCCGGTACAGACCTGGGGCATCGCCCTGGCCTGCGCGGTGGCCGCGCGCAACCCGGTGGTGCTGCGGGAGATCGCCGCCGACGCGGCCGAGCACCTCAAGCCGGAGGCGGTCGAGGCGGCCAAGGGCGCCGCCACGATCATGGCGATGAACAACGTCTACTACCGGGCGAAGCACCTGATCGGCGACGAGCAGTACGGCTCGATGCCGGCCCGGCTGCGGATGCAGATCATCGCCCGGCCGGGCGTGGAGAAGGGCGACTTCGAGCTCTGGTGCCTCGCCGTGTCGGCGATCACCGGCTGCGGGGTCTGCCTGGAGTCGCACGAGAAGACGCTACGCGGCTCCGGATTCACCCGCGAGCAGGTGCACGAGGGGCTGCGGATCGCCGCCGTGGTGCACGCCGCCGCGGTGGCCCTGGACGCCCAGGCGGCACTGGCCTGAGCTGGGGCTTTCCGGCGTGGGGTGTGACAACGGCTTGACTGGGTAGGAATGTCCGGGACGACGAAACACGACCTCCGAAACGGCCGTCACGGCCGAGTAAGGAGCGCTCCCATGGACAGGATCGATCCGCACGCCACGCACGCCACGCGACCCGCTCACCCAGGGTGGTCAGGGTGCCGTCGCCGGTGGCGCGCCCGCCGGCCCGTTCGACCCGTGGAGCTACCGGGACGAGGCCGGGGTGGCAAGCACCGACCTGGTCGGCTACAAGGTCGAGGCCCTCGACGGCGGCATTGGCAAGATCGACAACGCCAGCCACGCGGTGAACGACAGCTACCTGGTGGTGGACACCGGCCCGTGGATCTTCGGCAAGAAGGTCATGCTGCCGGCCGGCACCGTCAACCGCGTCGACCACGACGAGCGGAAGGTCTTCGTCGACCGGGACAAGGACCAGATCAAGGCCGCTCCGGAGTACGACGAGACGAGCCACTCGGACCCGGCGTACCGGGACAAGCTCGGCGGCTACTACGGCGAGAACTACTCCTCGCTGCCGCCGGACTCGACCCGGTGATTCGACAGCTCGACCCAACGGCCGGTGGGGAACTCCCCACGCGTTAGGGTGTCAGGGGTGGACGCCATCGAGGTCAACCGCAACCACCCCTTCTCCTCGCTGTTCAACTTCCGCGACGTCGGCGGCCGGCCGGGCCACGACGGGCGGACCGTGTGCCGGGGACGTCTCTACCGCTCGGACTCGCTGCACCGGATCGACGAGTCCGACCGGCAGGCGTTCAGCGCCCTCGGCATCCGGACCGTCATCGACCTGCGCCGCCCGTACGAGGTGGCCCGGGACGGCCGGGTGCCGGCGTACGACGGGCTCAGCTACCGACACATCCACCCCGAGCACCGGGAGTGGGGCGAGCACCCCTACGAGCCCGGCAGCGACCTGGCGCGCTACCTCGCCGACCGGTACGCCGATCTTGCCGAGACCGGCACCGCCGGCGTGGCCGAGGCGGTCGGCCTGATCGCCGACAGCGCGAACGCCCCCGTCGTGGTGCACTGCGTGGCGGGCAAGGACCGCACCGGCATCGTCTGTGCGCTGACCCTCGCGGTGCTCGGCGTGGCCGACGACGACATCGCCGCCGACTACGCGCTGAGCACCGAGGCCAGCGAGCGGTTCAGCGCCTGGGTCGCCGCGACCATGCCGGAGGCGGAGGAGCCCCCGCTGCCGTTCCTGTCCTCACCGGCCGGGGCGATGTCGCTGTTCCTGACCGAGCTGCGTCAGGGGTACGGCTCGGTGGAGGGCTACCTGCGGCACGCCGGCCTCGCCGACGCGCAGCTCGCCGCCCTCCGCGACCACCTGCTCGACTGAGCGTCGACGGCGCAGCCCGGACACGTCGCGCTGATCGCGCCGCAGCCGGCGGGAACCGAACGCCGCGCTCAGAGGACCCGGTCGACCCAGCCGTGCGGGTCGGCCGCCACGCCGCGCTGGATGTCCACCAGCTGCTGGCGCAGCGCCATGGTCACCCGGCCCGGCTCGCCGCCACCGATCAGGAACTCGCCGTCGGGGAAGCGGACCTGACCGATCGGGGTGATCACCGCGGCGGTGCCGCAGGCGAAGGCCTCCCGCAGCCGGCCGCTGGCCGCGTCGGCCTGCCAGTCGGCGAAGCTGATCGGCCGCTCCTCGACCCGGTGCCCGGCCTCGGCGGCCAGGGCCAGCACCGAATCCCGCGTGATGCCGGGCAGGATCGTGCCGGTCAGCGGGGGCGTGACCAGGGTGTTGTCGTCGTACACGAAGAAGACGTTCATCCCGCCCAGCTCGTCGACGAACCGGCGGTCGACGGCGTCGAGGAAGACCACCTGGTCGCAGCCGGCCTCGATCGCCTCGGCCTGGGCGACCAGCGAGGAGGCGTAGTTGCCGCCGCACTTCGCGGCGCCGGTGCCACCGGGGGCGGCGCGGGTGTAGTCCGGGGAGACCCAGACCGTCACCGGCTTGACCCCGCCGGAGAAGTACGCCCCGACCGGGGAGGCGATCACCACGAAGAGGTATTCGTTGGCCGGCCGGACGCCGAGGAAGACCTCGCTGGCGAACATGAACGGGCGCAGGTAGAGGCTGCCGTCCGCGCCCTCCGGGATCCACTCCCGGTCGAGCTCGACCAGCCGGTGCAGCGCGTCGACGAACGTCTCCGGGGGCAGCGGCGGCATCGCCAGGCGCTGCGCGGAGGCGACGAACCGGGCGGCGTTGGCTTCGGGCCGGAACATGGTCACCGAGCCGTCGGCGGTCCGATAGGCCTTCAGCCCCTCGAAGATCTCCTGCGCGTAGTGCAGGACGGCGCTGGCCGGGTCCATCGGGATCGGCGCGCGGGCCTCGATCCGGGCGTCGTACCAGCCCTTGCCGTCGGCGTACCGGATGGTCACCATGTGGTCGGTGAAGACCCGGCCGAAGCCGGGGTTGGCGAGCAGGGCGGCCCGGTCGGCGGCGGCTACCGGGGCGGGATTCGGACGGATCTCGAATTCGAGCTTGTCACCACCGCTCATCGCGCTGACCTCCCTGCGGGACAACGGCATGCGAGAGCGCACGCCGACTTCACTGGTGTCCAGAACTTACCCCGAACGGTCGTTCAGCGGAATCGCCGCCCGGCCGGACGCGACCCAAGGGACGGCCGGGGACCGGCCGGACGGAGGTCGCTCAGGAGACGGCGTACCCGGCGAGCCGGTCGCCGACCTCGGCGGTGCGCAGCGGTACGCCGGGAGCCCGGTGGGCCAGCTCGGTGCTGACCGCGGCGGTGACCCGGGCGGCGGCGTCGGCGTGCCCGAGCTGGTCGAGCAGGAGCGCGGCGGAGAGGACCGCGGCGACCGGGTCGGCCACTCCTCGCCCGGCGATGTCCGGCGCGGAGCCGTGCACCGGCTCGAACATCGACGGGTAGGCGCCCTCGGGGTTGATGCAGCCGCTGGCCGCGAGCCCGATGCCGCCGGTGGCGGCGGCGGCGATGTCGGTGAGGATGTCGCCGAAGAGGTTGTCGGTGACCACCACGTCGTACCGCTGGGGTTGGGTGACCAGGAACATCGCCGCGGCGTCGACGTGCTGGTATTCCGTCGTGACGTCGGGATGCTCGGCGGCGACGGCCTCGAAGGTGCGGGCCCAGAGCGAGCCGGCGTGGGTCAGCACGTTGGTCTTGTGCACCAGGGTGACCTTGCGCCGCTCGCGCCGCTGGGCGCGGGCGAAGGCGTCCCGGATCACCCGCTCCACGCCGTGCCGGGTGTTCAGGCTCTCCTCGGTGGCCACCTCGGCCGGGGTGTCCCGGTGCAGCGAGCCACCGGCGCCCGCGTAGAGCCCCTCGGTGCCCTCCCGGACCACGACCAGGTCGACCTCGCCGGGCTTGACGCTGGCCAGCGGGCCGGTGACGCCCGGCCAGAGCCGGGACGGGCGCAGATTGACGTACTGGTCGAAGGCGAAGCGGAGCTTGAGCAGCAGGCCGCGCTCCAGCACGCCGGGCGGGACGGTCGGGTCGCCGACCGCGCCGAGCAGGATGGCGTCGTGCCCGGCCAGCTCGGTCAGGACCGAGTCGGGCAGCACCTCGCCGGTACGGTGCCACCGGGCGGCGCCGAGGTCGTACGCGGTGGCCTCCACCCCGGGGAGCACGGCGTCGATGACCTTGCGGGCCTGCGCGACCACCTCGGGTCCGATACCGTCCCCGGCCACCACCGCGATCCGTGCCACGTCCCCGCTCCTCTGCCTCGCCGTCATGGTGAACCGTACGTCGCCGTCCCGCCTCCCGGTACGCGGCTTCCATGATGTGGGAAGTCGGGATGCACAGGACCTTTCCAGGTGGGATTCATGGTGCGGTCATCTTCGCCGCCTAGGGTCGATGACGCACGGGTCACGGGGGCCCGTGACGGAGCTGCCGCAGCGACGCGGCGCCGTCCGGAGGGAGCGAGCGAGATGCGGCAGATCGACGAGCAGCCACGGACCGGGTGGGTGGACCAGCCCGGATACCGCAGCCGCCGCCCCGACCTGCGGCTCGGCACCCGCAGCCACCGGATGGACCGGCCCGGCACGACCGCGGCCGACCGGATCGCGGTGCAGCACACCGTACGCACCTCCACGGCCGAGTACTCGCTGCTGCTCAACGCGTCGGAGTGGCTCGGCGCCGGGGAGTCGGTGACGCGCTGCGGGACGCGGTGGCCGAGTTGCGCGCTGTCGACCTCACCTACGGGCCGACCCGCCCGGAAAGCCTCGTCTCCCGGCTGCGCCGCGACGAGATCAGCCCCGAGTCGTACCCGCCGTTGGCGGACCTGGTCGATCGCTGCGCCGCCATGCGGGCCGCCACCGACGGCTGGTTCGACGCCTGGGCGGTGCCCGGCGGGTTCGAT
>JAEVHO010000162.1 GCA_016802835.1 Micromonospora sp. ATA32
CGCCCGCTACACCTCGGCGAAGGCCCGCAAGAACTACGCCGCCACCAGTCCGATCACCCGCGCCTCGGGCAAGAAAAGAGTCGTCGCCGCCCGGTTCGTGCACAACGACCGGCTCATCGACGCGCTCATGACCCAGGCGTTCGCATCGCTGCAGGCATCCCCGGGCGCCAGGGCCTACTACGACCGGCAACGCGCCCGCGGCGCCAGCTACAACGCCGCCCTGCGACAACTCGCCAACCGACTCGTCGGCATCCTCCACGGATGCCTCAAGACCGGCAGACCCTACGACGAGACGACCGCCTGGTCGCATCACCTCACCGAGGCCGCTGCTTGACATTCAAGCTCCTGGGATGTCTTTCGGGGTGACTTTCGCTGGGCGAAGCGGCCTCCGTCGATTAGAATGTATGTACTAATCGAGTTCTTGAGCTGGGAGGACGCCAGTGTCAGCGCCCACCTCCACCGCCCTCACGCCGTACGCCACACTCCTCGGCTTCACCCGCTACGTCGACCGCACCGGCCCGACCAAGGCCACTTTCGTCGGAGGGCTGCGCAAGCAGCGGGCGAGCCGGTCCGGCTTCAACCCGCACGGCCAGTTCGTCAAGGCGCTGAAGGCCGACATCGCCTTCCACACCGGCGGCAGTCACCTCGCCGGGGTGGCCGATCTGGTCAAGCCGCGCTGGCGCCCGCTCTACCAGGCGCTCGTCCCCGGCGCGACGACCTGGTTGCACTCGCTCGGCGACGCGGCCGCCATCGACCTGGCCCAGACCCGCGACGCCCTCGCGATGCTCGGTGACCTACCGGTCAAGGTCAACCCCCACTTCGGCATCCGGTACGCCGACGGCCACGCCGAGGCCGTCCGGCTGCACTTCGACGAGGCGCCACCCAGCGAGGAGGCGGTGCTCGCGACGCTGCACCTGATGGCCCGACACATGGACGCGGTGCTCCCGCACGCCCAGCCGGTCCTGGTCGACGTCCGGCGCGGCGCGGCCCACCGCCCGCCCGACGGGGTCAGGTCCGACCAGGTCGAACACTGGCTGGCCGGCGAGGCAGCCGGCTTCCGCGCCATCTGGTCCACCGCCGCCTGACCCACCCTCCCCCGCCGCATCGCCAGCAAGATCGTGCTCGATCCGGAAAGTAGTGGCCTCCCACCGCGAGGAGGCCACTACTTCCAGGATGTAGTGTGATCTTGCGTTGGGGTGGAGTGCGCGGGGCGCCTTGCGCGGATCGTGGGCGCGACGTCAGGCGGCGGGGAGGTACGTCCCGAGGTCGTCGAGGATCTTGTTGGCGGCGCCGACGCCGATGCCGGTCATCCAGACCTCGTCGGAGACCACGTGCGCCTTGTTCGCCCGCACCGCGGTCAGACCCTTCCAGAGCGTGCCGCCGGTGACCTTGGCCTGCTCGGCGGCCGCCTTCTCGCCGTACGCCGTCACGAAGATGACGTCCCCGTCGACCTCACTGATCCGCTCCGGGCTCACCTGGTCCATGCGCCGGTCCTCCTTGCCCGTGAGCAACTGCCGCTCGGGGCGGCCGAGACCCGTGTCACCGACGACGATGCCGGAGAACGAGTCCGGCCCGTAGACCCGGATCTCGGTCGGCATGAATCGGACGATGGAGACCTTGCGGGCGGCGGCGTCGCCGAGCTTCACGCCCAGCTCCTTGGCCCGCTGCTCGTACGTGGCGAGCAGGTCGCGCGCCTGCTGCTCCTTGCCGAGCGCCCTGCCGTCGAGGAGGAGGTTCTCCTTCCACGTGACGCCCACCTTCTCGGTGAAGACGGTCGGCGCGATGGCGGCCAGCTCGTCGTAGAACTTCTCCTGGCGGAACTTGCTGCCCAGGATCAGATCCGGCTTGAGGGCGTTGATCGCCTCGAGGTCCGGCTCGGTCAGCACGCCGACCTCCTTGATGCCGGCGAGCTTGTCGGCCCCGAAGTAGCTGGGCCAGCTCTTCGCATCCCCGGCCACGGCCGCGCCGACCGGCACGACGCCCAGCGACAGGGCAGTGTCGATCTTGTCGGTGTCGAGGACGACGACCCGCTTCGGGGCGGCCGGCACCTTGCTGGTGCCCATCGCGTGGGTGATCTCCCGGGTCTCCCCGGTGGCGGTACCGGCGACCGGATCACTCTCACCGCAGGCGGTGAGTGCGAAGCCGAGGGCGACGGCCGCGGTGAGGACGGCGGCGAGACGACGCATCAGATTCCTTCCGAAGGGTACGAGCCGGCGAGCGGGTTGGTCCCGTCGTCGGCGGCAGGGCGGGTGCCCGGAACGGGTGCCGCGGGAGCGACCGTTCCAGGTGTCGTGACGGGGTCGGCCGCGGCGGCCGGGGCGAGGGCGGCGGTCCGGGTCAGCGAGGGGCTGGTGAGGGCGGGCACCACCAGCGGCGCCCCGGTCACCGGGCAGGGCACGACCACGCAGTCGAGCCCGAAGACGTCGCGGACCAGGTCCACGGTGAGGATCTCGCGCGGCGGGCCGGCGGCGACCACGGCGCCCGCCCGCATCGCGATCAGGTGGTCGGCGTAGCGGGCGGCCTGGTTGAGGTCGTGCAGCACCGCGACCACGGTCCCGCCGCGCTCGGCGCGCAGCCGGTGCAGCAGGTCCAGCACCTCCACCTGGTGCGCCAGGTCGAGGAAGGTGGTCGGCTCGTCCAGCAGCAGCGCCTCGGTGTCCTGGGCGAGCGTCATGGCGATCCACACCCGCTGCCGCTGCCCGCCGGAGAGGGTGTCCACCGGCCGGTCCGCGAGGGTGGCCACGTCCGCGAGGGTCATCGCCCGGTCGACCGCCGCACTGTCCTGCTCGGACCACTGCCGCCACCAGCGCTGGTACGGCTGGCGCCCGCGACCGACCAGGTCGGCGACGGTGACGCCCTCGGGCACCAGCGGGCTCTGCGGCAGGACGCCAAGGCGGCGGGCCACCTCCCGGGTGGGCAGCTCCCGGATCGCGGTGCCGTCCAGCAGCACGGTGCCGCGCCGCGGGGTGAGCAGCCGGGCCATGGTGCGGAGCAGGGTGGACTTGCCGCACGCGTTCGGGCCGACGATCACCGTGAAGGCGTCGCCGGGCAGCGCCAGGTCGAGGCCGTCCAGGACGATCCGCTCGTCGTATCCGGCGACCAGGTCGCGGGTGGAGAGCATCACGACTCCTTCCAAGGATCGGCGGCAGGCAGCAGAGCGGCGGGCATCAGGACGGCCTCCGACGGCCGCGGATCAGCAGGAACATCAGGTACGGCCCACCAATGGCGGCGGTCAGCACGCCGGCCGGCAGCTGGGTGGGCGCGAAGAGTCGACGGCCGGCGAGGTCGGCCAGGACCAGCAGCAGCGCCCCGAGCAGGGCCGCGCAGAGCAGCGGCGGGCGTTCCGCCCGGACCAGCCGGCGGGCCACCTGAGGGGCGACCAGCGCGACGAAGTCGACCGCGCCGACCTGGGCGGTGACGGTCGCGGCGGCGATGACGCCGGCGCCGGCGAGCCCGATCCGGCGCGCCGCGGGGCGCAGCCCGATCCCCCGGGCGGTGTCGTCGTCCAGGGCGGTGCTGTTCAGCGCCCAGCCGGCCCAGGCCAGCACCGGCAGCAGCACGGCCAGGGTCGACGGGCGGCACGGTGCCGGCCTCGTCGGCATAGCAGTAGAGCCGTCCCGCGCCGATCGGCACGATCAGGAAGCCGGCGCGTTGCCCGAGCAGAGCGGTCCAGTCCTCGACCGGCGGGCCGTCGCGGACCATGCCGCGGTAGACGACCTGCCCGGCGGGACGGGGCGGTCCGCCGAGGGCCGCGAGCGCCCGGACCGACGAGTGCGGTCCGTCCGCGCCGATCACCAGGTCGTACTCGGCGGCGGTGCCGTCGGCGAAGGTGACCGCGACGCCGGCCGGCAGTAGTTCTACGGTGCGCACCTCGGCGCCGTGCCGAACCGCGCCGCCGGCCCCGGTGAGCAGCACCCGGTGCAGTTCGGCCCGGGGCAGCGCCCGGCACTCGCCGACGCCGGACCAGAGCGCGTCGAGGTCGACCTCGCAGAGCGGTACGCCGGCGGCGTCGAGGAACCGTTGCCGGTGGATCACCTGCCCGAGGCGGCGCACCGGGCCGTCGAGGTCCAGCCGGCGCAGCGCACGCTCGGCGTTGGCGGGCAGGTAGAGACCCGTGTCGACGAGTTCCGAGGGCGGCAGCTTCTCGGTGACGTCGGGCCGGAAGCCCACCATCCGCAGCGCCCGGGCCACGGCCAGACCGGCGATGCCCGCGCCGACGACGAGGATGCGCAGGGGGGAGCCACCCATCGTGGTGTACGCCTCCGGAGGGGTTACGGCACGCGTTGAATGCAGGACACTACTCGGCGCAACCGACACACACCAGGGCCGATCGGCCCGCGCCCGGCACCCCTCGGAGCGCTCTGCGTCGATTGCCGGCGGAGCGCGACGGCCCGTCAGTCGCCCAGGGCGTCGATGTCGCGCATCTCCTCGGCGGTCAGCGAGAAGCCGAAGATGTCGGCGTTGGCGCGGATCCGGTCCGGCGTGACCGACTTCGGGATCACCACGATCTCGTGGTCGATGTGCCAGCGGAGCACCACCTGGGCCGGGGACACTCCGTGCGCGGCGGCGATCCGGACCAGCACCGGGTCGGAGAGGTCGCTGGTCTTGAACGGGCTGTAGCCCTCCAGCACCACCCCGCGGTCCCGGTGCGCGGCGTGCGTCTGCCGGTCGTACAGCGACGGGCTCCAGCGGATCTGGTTGACCGCCGGGATCTCCTCGGTCGCCTGGATCAGCTCGTCGATCTGGCTGATGCTGTAGTTGCTGACCCCGACCGTCCGGGTCAGGTTCTCGTCCCGGGCGGCCAGCAGCTCGCGCCACATCGGGAGGCTGTCGCCCGGCGAGGACGGCGGCCAGTGGATCAGCCACAGGTCCACGTACTCGGTGTCGAGGGCGCGCAGGCTGGCCTCGATCGTCTCCCGTTCCCGGCCGACCCGGTCCGGCGGCAGCTTGGTGGCGATGAAGAGGTCCTCGCGGCGCACGTCGCTCTCCTGGATGGCGCGGCCCACCTCCTCCTCGTTGCCGTACATGGTGGCGGTGTCGATGTGCCGGTAGCCGGCGTCGAGCGCGGCCAGCACGGCCTTGTACCCGGCTTCACCCGTGGCCTGCCACGTGCCGAAGCCGAGCATCGGCATCCGCACGTCGCCGGAGACGAGGACCGTGGGCTGGTCAACGGTGGTCATGAGGGCTGTTCTACCCCCGATCGGGCCGGCCATGCCCGTCGACCGGCACCGGGGAAACGGGACGAACCGCCGCACGACGTCGAGCGGCGGAGCGTGGTCTGCCGGAGAATGCGGGTGTGGCAGACCGGCTGGAGGAATACCGGCGCAAGCGGGACGCGTCCCGTACCCCCGAGCCGGTGCCGCGGCGGCCCCCGGCGCCGGCGGCGGGCGGGGACGGCCGGGCCCGGTTCGTGGTCCAGCAGCACCACGCCCGGCGGCTGCACTGGGACCTGCGGCTGGAGCACGAGGGAGTGCTGGCCTCCTGGGCGGTGCCCCGCGGCCTGCCCCGGGACACCGGCCGCAACCACCTCGCGGTGCACACCGAGGACCACCCGATGGAGTACCTCGACTTCCACGGTGAGATCCCGGCCGGCGAGTACGGCGGCGGGAAGATGGCCATCCACGACCGGGGCACCTACCGCTGCGAGAAGTGGCGCGACGACGAGGTGATCGTGGTCCTCGACGGCGCGCGGACCACCGGCCGGTACGTGCTCTTCGCCACCGGCGGCCGGGACTGGATGATCCGCCGCACCGACCCACCGCCGCCGGGCTGGACGAGCATGCCGGAGCTGGTCCGCCCGATGCACCCGACGCCGGCCCGCGGGCTGCCGAAGGACGAGGCGCAGTGGGGGTACGAGCTGCGCTGGGATGGCGTCCGGGCGATGGCGTACGTCTCCGGCGGGCGGCTGCGGCTGCTCTCGGCGTCGGACGAGGACATCACCTCGGCGTACCCCTGGCTGCGCGAGCTGGCCGAGGAGCTGGCGCCGACGGAGGCGGTCCTGGACGGCGTGCTGGTCGACATCGACCCGCGCGGCCGGGTGCGGCCGCCCGACCGGCGTCCGGCGGCCGGGCCGATCCGACCGGGCAGTACCTGGTCTTCGACCTGCTCTGGCTGGAGGGCGTGAGCAGCCTCGACGTGCCGTACGCGCAGCGCCGGGAGCTGCTCGACGGTCTGGCGCTGTCCGGGGCGCACTGGCAGACTCCGCCCTGGTTCCCGGGAGCGGGCGACGACGCCCTGCGGACCGGCCGCGAGCAGGGGCTGCCCGGCGTGGTGGCGAAGCGGCTGGACTCGGGCTACGAGCCCGGTCGGCGCAGCCGGCGCTGGCTGAGCATCGACGCGAGCTGAGACGGCGAGGAGCATCGTGTACCTGACGCATCTGGAGTGTCCGCGGTGCGGGCGGGGACATCCGGCGGACGAGTTGCAGAACCTCTGCGAGTGCGGTTCACCGCTGCTGGCCCGCTACGACCTGGCCGCGGTGGCCGAGGCGGTCAGCCCGGAGCGGTTCACGCTGCGCCCGGCGGACCTGTGGCGCTACCGGGAGCTGCTGCCGGTGGACGACCCCCGGCACGTCACCACGTTGGGCGAGGGCTGGACGCCGCTGCTGCGCGCTCCGGCGTACGGGGCGGAGATCGGCATTCCGGACCTGATCGTCAAGGACGAGGGGTTGACGCCGACCGGCTCGTTCAAGGCGCGCGGCGCGGCGGTGGGCGTGAGCCGGGCCCGGGAGCTGGGCGTCAAGCGGATCGCCATGCCGACCAACGGCAACGCCGGCGCGGCGTGGGCGACGTACGCCGCCCGGGCCGGAATGGGCGCGACGATCGCGATGCCGCTGGACGCGCCGACCATCTGCCGCCGGGAGTGCCTGGCCGCCGGCGCGGACCTGCGGCTGATCGACGGCCTGATCAGCGATGCCGGCCGGCACGTGGCCCAGCTGATCGCGGAGTCCGACGGCGCGATCTTCGACGCCGGCACGCTGCGCGAGCCCTACCGGCTCGAGGGTAAGAAGACCATGGGGTACGAGATCGTCGAGCAGCTCGGCTGGCAGGTTCCCGACGTGATCATCTATCCGACCGGGGGCGGGGTCGGGCTGATCGGCATCCACAAGGCGATGCACGAGCTGCGCGAGCTGGGCTGGATCGACGAGCAGCTGCCCCGGCTGGTGGCGGTGCAGTCCACCGGCTGCGCGCCGATCGTGCGGGCCTTCGCGGCAGGCGAGGACCGGGCGCGGCCCTGGGCGGACGCGCACACCGTCGCGTTCGGCATCACCGTGCCGGCGCCGCTCGGCGACGAGTTGATCCTGGCCGCGCTGCGGGCCAGCGCCGGCACCGCGGTCGCCGTCGAGGACGCCGAGATCCTGGCCGACCTGCGCGATTTCGCCGCCCGGGAGGGGCTGCTGCTCTGCCCGGAGGGGGCGGCCTGCCTGACCGCCGCCCGGCAGCTGCGGGCCGGCGGCTGGATCCGGGCCGGCGAGCGGGTGGTGGTGCTCAACACCGGAGCGGGCCTGAAGTATCCGGAGACGGTGGACGTCTCCGCGGGTCCCGGTGGTGGCCTGACGCTGGGCGTCGCCACCGGTCCCGCCCGTCAGCCCTCGTCCGTCAGGCGGTGGGCGGCTCGTCCCGCCCGGCCGCCTCCGCCGCGTCGGCCTCCTCCTTGGTCCGGTGCACGGCCTGGTCGGCGTGCTCCGGCGGCCCATAGACGGTGTAGAGGACCAGCGGGTTGGGCCCGGTGTTGACGAAGTTGTGCTTCGTCCCCGACGGCACCACCACCAGGTCGCCCTGGACGACCTCCTTCTTCTCGCCGGCGACCCGGGCCTCCCCGGTGCCGCTGACGAAGGTCAGGATCTGGTCGATGCCCTCGTGCACCTCCTCGCCGATCTCGCCTCCCGGCGGGATCGTCATGATCACCAGCTGGGTGTGCTCACCGGTCCACAGCACCCGCCGGAAGTCCGGGCTCTTCTCGGCGACGGTCGCGATCGTGAAATGCTCCATGGGGCGCTCATACCCGGTGCGGCACCGCATCACGCCGGGACCGGCAAATGGTGGACTTCCCCACTGATCCGAGGTTTGGACCCGCCACCGACGGGCATGGACAAGCAGACCGGCGCAGCGTGATGCCGGTCGAGCCAAGTCCCCGTCGGCGTACTGCCGTTCGGCTGCGGTGGCGGGAGACGGCCAGAGCGCGGCGACGTTACGACCAATGGTCGTGCGGCGCCGTGCGCTCGTGTCCGGCCTCAACCCGGCCCGCCGGTCTCAGGCCAGGACGGCCAGGTGGAAGGCCCGGTCGGCGGACGTGCCGTTGCCCGCGTACGTCTGCACGAAGACCGCGTTCAGAATGCCGGTACGGCCCGCCACGGCGATGCCGCCCAGCTGCGCCACCCCGGTGCCGCCGGTCAGCCCGACGGTGCCGACGTACGCGGCGGACGAGACGTCCTGGTCGAAGACGACCTGGTACATGCCGGCGGCGAGCCGAGTCGACGAGGCGGCCCCGAGCCCTCGGGCGAGGGCACCCCGGGCGTCGACCACGGCGAAGAGGACCCGGGCGCTGGCCGGCTGACCCACCGCCGCACAGGTCACGCAGACCTGGGCCTCGGCGTCGGCGACGTCGTCCCGCCCCGGGTCGGGCTGAGCCGCCGACCCGCGCCTCGACTTGCTGGTCATCAAGGTCCTTCCTGCCCCGTGCCGACCCGCGAGGCTGAGGCGGTTGTGGCGACAAGGGCGATCAGCGGTTATGGACACCTTTGGGCTCCGAAGCTATGTCGCCGACCCGCCGGCAACCAGCCGAGCACCTGTCCGATCATGGACAATCGTCGATTATTTGAGGCGACCACACCGGGCTGACCTGCGCAAACACCCGTCCCTGACAACCGTTGCCCGGCGACTCGCTCACTTGCGGGGCTCGGCCACGGGTTGACCGGCAACGCAGCGCAGCTTCAGCTCGCCCTCGCCGGCCGCGCCGATGAACCGGACCTCGACGTGCTCGTCCGGCCCACGATCGACGTCGCGTACCCGGTAGCCCTGCGCCGGCGCCCAGGAGACCAGGCGAACCCCGGCCGGCCCGCACTCGGCCACCGCGGTGCCGCCGGTGGTGGCGAAGCCACGCCGGACACCCCGGGCTCGCCGGGGCGCCGGTCGGTGCCGGGGTGGTGCCCGGGTCAGGGGTGGCGGTGACGGCAGGGCCGGTGACCGCCCCGGGATCGGTCGGCTCCGGCGCGGCGAGCGCCCGGGCGATCTCGCCCTGGCTGCGCACCCCGCCCGGGGTGCCGGTGATGCTCTCCCCCACCAGCCGGATCGCACCGACCCCCGATCAGCGTGGCGACCGCGGCGGTGGCCAGCCAGCCGGCGGCGGCGGCGAGGATCGACTGTCGTCCCATCCTCCGAGTGTCGCCTACCGAAGGTTGGGCGCGGCACCGGGCGACGCTAAGGGAGGGTTAACGGGGAGCGGTCCGGCCGGGCACAGGGGATAGCCTGCCCATCGTGGCCCGTCTGCTGCTCATCGAGGACGACCTGACCATCCGCACCCCGCTGATCCGGGCGCTGCGCGAACGCGGACACGCGGTGGCGGCCGCGTCGACCGCCATGGCCGGGCTGCGCGACGCGCTCGAGGACCGGCCGGACCTGGTCGTGCTCGACCTCGGACTGCCCGACCTGGACGGACGCGAGCTGCTGCGCATGCTGCGGGCGGTGAGTGCCGTGCCGGTCATCGTGGCCACCGCTCGGGACGACGAAGCAGAGATCGTCCGGATCCTCGACGCGGGCGCCGACGACTACCTGGTCAAGCCGTTCACCGCGGCCCAGCTGGACGCCCGCGCCCGGGCGGTGCTGCGCCGCGGCGCCGCCGAGGCCGAGGACCCGACGCTGGTCGTCGGTGGGCTGCGGATCGATCCCCGCTCCCGGCAGGTGAGCCTGGACGACGCGCCGGTCGAGCTGACCCCGCGCGAGTTCGACCTGCTGCGCCATCTCGCCAGCCGGCCAGGGCAGGTGGTCACCAAGCGGGAGCTGCTCACCGAGGTCTGGCAGATCCCGTACGGGGGCGCCGACAAGACCGTCGACGTGCACCTGTCCTGGCTGCGCCGCAAGCTCGGTGAGAGCGCCCAGCGCCCGCGCTACCTGCACACGGTGCGGGGCGTCGGGGTCCGGCTGGAGGCGCCCGGGACCACAGCGTGAGGCGCCGGCTCGCGCTGCTCGCCGCCGCCGTCGGCGTGCTCATCCTGATCGCGTTCCTGGTGCCGCTGGCGCTGCTGGTGCGGACCGTCGCCGAGGACCGGGCCACCGTGCGGGCCACCGCCGACGCGCAGAGCCTGGTGCCGGTGGTCGGCACGCCGACACCGCCACATCCGGCTCACCGTCGACCAGCTCCTCACCACCGAGTCCGCCCGGCCGGTGACCGTCTTCCTGCCCGACGGGACCGTGCTCGGCGCGCCGGCCCCGCGTACCCCCGCGGTGGCCCTCGCGGCCCGCGGGCAGAGCCTGACCGCGGAGTCGGACGTCGGTCGGGAGGTGGTCATCGCGGTGCAGGGCCGCCCGGACGGGACCGGGGTGATCCGGACCGTCGTCCCCCGCGCCGAGCTCACCGCCGGGGTGACCCGGGCCTGGCTGGTGCTGGCTCTGCTCGGGGTGGTCCTGGTGCTGGTCGGACTGGTCGTCGCCGACCGGCTGGCGCGGACCCTGGTGCGGCCGATCAGCGACCTCTCCGCGGTCTCGCACCGGCTCGCCAACGCCGAACTGGACGCCCGCGTCGACCCGGCCGGGCCGGCCGAGCTACGCGAGGTGGCCGGCGCGCTCAACCAGCTGGCGGAGCGGATCCAGGTGCTGCTGCGCCAGGAGCGCGAGCAGGTGGCCGACCTCTCGCACCGGCTGCGCACCCCGCTGACCGCGCTGCGGCTGGAGGCCGAGTCGCTGCGCGACCCGCAGGACGCGGCCCGGGTAACCGCCGCCGTGGACGGCCTCGAACGCGCGGTCTCCGGCCTGATCCGGCAGGCCCGTCGACGCACCTCGCCGGTCGCGCCGGGGGACCGGTTGCGACGCGGCGCTGGTGGTCGGCGAGCGGGTGACGTTCTGGTCGGTGCTGGCCGAGGAGACCGGACGCGCCGTCGCCCTCGACCTGGCGCCCGGCCCGCTGCCGGTCGCGGTGCCCGCCGACGAGCTGGCCGCGGCGGTGGACGCGCTGCTCGGCAACGTCTTCGCGCACACCCCCGGACGGGACGCCGTTCGCCGTCCGGCTCGCCCCTCGACGACGGGCAGGTCACGCTGACCGTTGCCGACGCCGGGCCGGGAATGCCGGCCGGGCCGGTACGGC
>JAEVHO010000163.1 GCA_016802835.1 Micromonospora sp. ATA32
GATGATCACCGGCCGGCTCGCTGCCGCGATCAGCGCCACCGCGCGGGCGACCTCGTCCGGGTCCGGCTCCACCGGCGGGACCGCGGTCGGCTGCGGCACGTCGACCTCGCTCACCGAGAAGACCGCCTCCAGCGGGAAGTCGAGGAAGGCCGGGCCGCGGTGCGGGGTCAGCGCCGCGGTGAGCGCGGCGGTCACCGCGCGTGGGATGTCGTCGGCGCTGAAGACCGTCTCGGCGTGCTTGGTGACCGGGGCGACCAGCGGCAGGTGGTCCATCTCCTGCAGGCTGCCGGAACCCCAGCGGAACTGCGGGGCCCTGCCCCCGAGCACCAGCACCGGAGAGGCGTTGAAGAACGCGCTGGTCAGCCCGGAGATGCCGTTGGTGACGCCGGGACCGGCGGTCAGCACGGCCAGGCCGGGGCGGCGCTGGAGCTTGGCCACCGCCTCGGCCGCGAAGACCGCGGACTGCTCGTGGCGGACGTCGTAGATCGGGAAGCCGGCCTTGTGCGCGGCGTCGTAGAGCGGGAAGACGTGCCCACCGGAGAGGGTGAACATCTCGCGTACGCCGTGCGCGCGCAGCGCGGCCAGCGCCAGCTCTCCGCCGTGACCCTCGACCCGCTCCGTCATCGCCGCTCCCCTCGTCGCCCGACCGGAGTCACACGCTACTGGCCGGTAGGCGGGATGTGAACCATTCTCGGCTGGCCCGGGAGTCGGCGGCGGGTGACGCCGCCGGCCCGGACCGGCTCAGCGACCGGTGAAGTTCGGCTTGCGCTTCTCGACGAAGGCTGCCATGCCCTCGCGCCGGTCGTCGGTGGCGAAGAGCGCCGCGAAGAGCTGGCTCTCCCAGGCCAGACCGGAGTTGAGGTCCATGTCGAGGCCGCCGTCCACGGCGAGCTTGGCCGCCCGCAGCGCCTGCATCGGCCCGGTCAGGAACGGCTTCACCAGCTCGACCGCCGTCGCGTAGACCTCGGCGGCCGGGGCGACCCGGTCGGCCAGGCCGATCCGCAGCGCCTCCTGGGCGTCGACCATCCGGCCCGACATGATCAGGTCCTTGGCCCGGGCCGGGCCGACCAGGCGGGCCAGCCGCTGGGTGCCGCCGGCGCCGGGGATGATGCCGAGCTTGATCTCCGGCTGGCCGAGCTTGGCGTCCTCGGCCACCACCCGCCAGTCGCAGGCCAGGGCCAGTTCGCAGCCGCCACCGAGGGCGTAGCCGGTGATCGCGGCGACCACCGGCTTGGGGATCCGGGCGATGGCGCCGAGCGCGCTGGACAGGTCCGCGGCCCGCTCCGCCATGTCCACGTAGGACATGTCGGCCATCTCCTTGATGTCCGCGCCCGCGGCGAAGACCTTCTCCCCGCCGTACACGATGACGGCGCGGACCTCTGCGTCGGCGGTGGCCGCCGCCGCGGCGGCCCGCAACTCCTCCTGCACCTGGGTGTTGAGCGCGTTCATCGGCGGCCGCTCCAGCCGGATGGTGCCGATGCCGTCCTTGGTCTCCAGCCGAACGAACTCGCCCACGCTGCCCTCACTTCCTCTTCGAAGTCGCGTGCCAACCTTACGACCCGGTCGTTGGGGTAAGTAGTCTGGTGTCAGCCGGCGACCGGGAGTCGAGCCATGATCACGTACTACGACGACAGGTCGGTGCAGGTCACCTCCACCGCCGTCCGGGTCGAAGGCCGCACGTTCCCGCTCGCCGAGATCAGCATGGTCTGGCACCAGCGGGGCAGCCGGTCCTGGCGGGTCCTCGCCGGGCGCGGCGCGATCGGCGCCGCGCTGGCCGGACCGATCGTCGCCGCCCTGCTCGGCGTGGCGTTGGCGCTCTGGCTGCACCGCTCCCCCACCGTCACCGTGGCGATCGTCGGTGCCTCGGTGCTCGTCGGGCTCGCCGTCGGGCCGGTGGCCGACTTCCTCTTCGAGCACCTGGACCGCTCGTACGCCCGGGGCAGCCGGCAGCGGGAGATCTGGGCCCGCTGGCGCGGCCAGCCGGTGCTGCTGCTGCGGACCGGCGACGCGCTGCGCTTCGGCAAGGTCTACCGGGCGGTGCAGCGGGCCGTGGAGGGCGGCGAGCCGGTCCCCCGCCGCCAGCCCCGGTCGTTCAGAAGCTGATCGGCTCATTCGGCAGCAGCTCCAGGCCGCGCAGCAGCCCGTAGAGGTCCTGCTCGCCCCAAGGTCGGGCGGCCGGGCTGGGCGGCCCAGGTCGGGGACCACGCCGGGCGGACCCGGTCGGGCGGCCAGGGCTAGGCCGCCCAGGTCGTGCGACCAGCTGCAGAAGTGCCCTGTCCGCTGACTGGCGGTGCCGGAGCGATGTCGTAAACTCAGCTCCAGAGCGTCCCCACTAAAACCCCCGGCGGCCAGCCGAGAGGCTCGGACGCGTCGGCTCCGGCGGCGGCGCGGTGCCGGGTGGTGGTTAGCCTTAGTGATGACCCTCTATTACCGGGGCGACGCGGTGCAGGTGACCTCCGAGTCGATCCAGGTGGGCGGTCGGGCCGTGCCGATCGCGGACGTGACGTACGTCTGGCACGCACTTGTCCTTCATGGACAGTGCCAGCCAGCTGAGCGGCAGGGTGGTGCCGATCGGCCGACCGGCGGATGGTGCGGACCCGACGCACACTTGGTGATATGGCGATTCCCCTCCCTCGGCCGACCGCCGTCGTCGGCCTCACCCGATCCGCCCTCGACCAGGCGTTCGGCTCGGCCGCGTCGTTCGCCGCCGTGCCGGCCCGCGCGTTCGCCGTGCTCGACGGGGTCGAGGCGCTGCTGAACCGGATCAACGCGGTGGTGGACCGGATCGAGGGCACCCTGGACCGGACCGACCGGGTGCTCGACGACGCCGAGACGGCGGTCCGCGAGGTCGCCGTGATCAGCGCCGCCGCGACCACCGCGATCGAGACCGCCACCGAGGTGGCCGCCGCAGCCGCTGTGGTGGTCGGCGAGGCCGAGGCCGTGGCCGGCCGGGCCGCCGGCGCCATCGTCACGGCGGAGGAAGCGGCCGGGACCGCCGCCGCGCTGCTGGCCTCGTACGAGCCGACGCTGCGCCGGGCCGCGCCGATGGCGAGCCGGTTCGTCGAACAGCTCAGCAACGAGGAGGTGACAGCGGCGATCCGGCTCGTCGACGAGCTGCCCAAGCTCAAGGAGCACCTGACCTCGGACATCCTGCCGATCCTGGCCACCCTGGACCGGGTCGGCCCGGACCTGCACGAC
Organism: Micromonospora sp. ATA32; assembly: GCA_016802835.1. Classification (GTDB taxonomy): domain Bacteria; phylum Actinomycetota; class Actinomycetes; order Mycobacteriales; family Micromonosporaceae; genus Micromonospora. The sequence continues at coordinate 3,199 of JAEVHO010000163.1, forward strand.
CTGCTGGACGTGACCCGCGACCTCAAGCTCGCCGTCGCCGGCATCCCCGGCCTCGGCATGCTCCGTCGCAGGGGCGAGAAGCTCAGCGACGACCCGGCGTCGGCCTGACGGCGGGGCCGCCCAGGCGGGCCGACCGCGGCGGGTCAGGCCGGCGGGGCGTACAGCTCGTCGATCTCGGCGCGGTGCGGCAGCGCGACGGAGGCGCCGAGCCGGCGGACGCAGGCTGCCCCGGCCGCCGTCGCCCAGTGCACCGCGTCGACCAGGTCACGCCCCTCGCCCCAGGCCACCGCGAGGGCGGCGGTGAAGGCGTCACCCGCCGCGGTGGAGTCGACCACGTCGACCTTGACCGCCGGCACGTGCACGGCGACGCCGTCCCGATCGCCGTACCAGGCGCCCTGCCCGCCGAGGGTCAGCACCGCCCGGGGCACCAGTTCCAGCAACGCCTGCGGCTCCTCGCGACCCCGGCCGGTGAGCGCCTGCGCCTCGGTCTCGTTCACCACCAGCAGGTCCACCGCCGCCAGCAGCTCCGCGGGCACCTGCCGGGCCGGCGCGGCGTTGAGGATGACCCGGGTGCCGGCCGCCCGGGCGGCAACCGCCGCGGCGGTCACCGTCTCGACCGGGACCTCCAGCTGCGCGACCAGCACGTCCGCCTCGCGTACGGCGGTCAGCTCGCCCTCGGTGAGCCCGGTGAAGGCCCCGTTCGCGCCGGGCGTCACCAGGATCGCGTTCTCTCCCTCGGCGTTGACCATCACCAGCGCCACCCCGGAGGCCCCGTAGACCACGCGCAGCTGGCCGGTGTCCACCCCGGCGGCGGTGATCCGCGCCCGCAGGGTGACGCCGAACGCGTCCGAGCCGATCGCGCCGAGGAAGGCGCAGGACGCGCCGGCCCGGACGGCGGCGACGGCCTGGTTGGCGCCCTTGCCGCCGGGCACCATCACGAAGTCGGCGCCGAGCACCGTCTCGCCCGGCCGGGGCAGGGTGGGCGCCATGCCGACCAGATCCATGTTCGCGCTGCCCACCACGACGATCCGGGTCTGCCGCACGCTCGCCTCCAGTCTCACCGCGGTGTCGACGACCGGCCCCTCCGCCGGCCGACCGAGCCGGAAGAGGTCCCCCGCTCAGGCGGCGCGGGCGGTGTACCGCTCGCCGTGCCGCTCGACCACCAGCGGCAGCCCGAAGGTCTTCGACAGGTTGTCACCGGTCAGCGTCTCGGCCAGCAGCCCCTGCGCGACCACGCCCCCGTCCCGCAGCAGCAGGGCGTGGGTGAAGCCGGGCGGGATCTCCTCGACGTGGTGGGTGACCAGCACCAGGGCCGGCGCGTCCGGGTCGTACGCCAGCTCGGCCAGCCGGGCGACCAGGTCCTCGCGTCCGCCCAGGTCGAGCCCGGCGGCGGGTTCGTCGAGCAGCAGCAGCTCCGGGTCGGTCATCAGCGCCCGGGCGATCTGCACCCGCTTGCGTTCCCCCTCGGAGAGGGTGCCGTACGCGCGGTCGGCGAGCCCGCCGATGCCGAGCTGACCGAGCAGGGCCCGGGCGCGCGACTCGTCGGTGCGGTCGTAGCTCTCCCGCCACCGGCCGACCACCGACCAGGCGGCGGTGACCACGACGTCGCTGACCCGCTCCTCGGCCGGCACCCGCTCGGCCAGCGCGGCGGTGGAGAGGCCGATCCGGGTCCGCAGCTCGTTGACGTCGGTCCGGCCGATCCGTTCGCCGAGGACGTGCGCGGTGCCGATGCTCGGGTGCAGCCGCCCGGCTGCGAGGTTGAGCAGGGTGGTCTTGCCCGCGCCGTTGGGGCCCAGCACCACCCAGCGCTCGTCCAGCTCGACCCGCCAGTCCACGTCGTGCAGCAGCGCGGTGCCGGACCGGCGTACGCCGACGCCGTCGAGGCTGACCACCAGATCCGCGTCCACGGGCGGGGGCGCGGCAGCGGCGCCACCGGCGCCGGGGATCAGGTCACCAGTCACCCGCCCATCCAACCACGCACCGCCGAGGCGCCCCCCACGGGCGAGGCTTCCACCTTAGGGTGAGGCGCCGTGTGTTTGGTCACCAGATGCTAAGGACGGTCCATGCCCGGTACGAGGAGAGGGCCGCGCGAATGAGCGCGGTCATCGAGATCGAGGGTCTGCGCAAGACCTTCCACACCCTGCGGCGGGGTCGCCGGGTGGCCGTCGACGGCTTCGACCTGCTGGTCGAGTCCGGTCAGGTGCACGGGTTCCTCGGCCCCAACGGCTCCGGCAAGACCACCACGCTGCGCGCCCTGCTCGGGCTGGTCCGGGCCGACGGCGGGCGGATGAGCGTGCTCGGCGCCCGGTCGCCGGAGGAGCTGCCTCGGGTGGCCGGCCGGGTCGGCGCGATCGTGGAGAGCCCGCAGTTCTTCGGCAACTTCACCGGCCACCGCACGCTGCGGCTGCTCGCGCTGGCCGCCGGCGTCCCGACCGGCCGGGTAGACGAGGTGCTGGAGCGGGTGGGGCTGCGCGACCGGGGCCACGACCGGGTCCGCGGCTACTCGCTGGGCATGAAGCAGCGGCTCGCGGTGGCCTCGGCCCTGCTGAAGGACCCGGAGCTGCTGATCCTCGACGAGCCGGCGAACGGTCTGGACCCGGCGGGCATCCGGGAGATGCGTGACCTGATGCGGTCACTCTCGGCGGCCGGCGTCACCGTCCTGGTCTCCAGCCACATCCTGGGCGAGATCCAGCTGATCTGCGACCACGTCACGATCATCTCGCGGGGTCGCCGGGTCGCGACCGGCCCGGTGGACGAGGTGCTGGCCGGCTTCGACCAGCACGAGTGGCAGGTCCGGGTGGCGGAGCCGGAGCGGGCCGCGGAGCTGCTGCGGGCGGCCGGGCTGCCGGTCACCGCGCACCCCGACCACCTGGTGGTGGGCGCGGTGGACGAGCCGGAGCTGGTCTCCCGCACGCTGGGCGAGCAGGGGCTCTGGGTACGCGAGCTGGTCCCGCTCCGCCCGGACCTGGAGAGCGTCTTCCTGGAGCTGACCGGCACCGAGCCGCACCCGACGGTGCCCCGGCAGGTGGACGACTCGCGACTGCCCGACAGCGGGCCGCACGACGCGGTGATCGACCTCGACGCGGAGGTCAGAGGGGTGGAGGCGTGAACCTGGTCCGTGCCGAGCTGGAGCGGCTGACCGCACGCCGCTTTGTCCGGCTGATGGTCATCCTGCTGCTGCTGGCCTTCGTCGTCACCGCGGGGACCACCCTCGCCAGTTCGCACCAGCCGACGGCCGCCGAGCTGAGTTCCGCCCAGCTGCAGGCGGCCGAGCAGCGGCGCAACATGGAGGACAGCTACCAGCGCTGCCTGGCCGTCAAGCAGGGCTCCGCCACGCCCAGGGACGGCGACTACTATCCCGTCGACTGCAGCGAGGTGGACCCGGCCCAACAGGACCGGCTGCCGGTGGCGGCGGACTTCCTCACCGGGGTGTTCACCTTCGCCCAGCAGGCCCGGCCGCTGCTCTACTTCCTCGTCGCCTTCCTGGTGCTCTTCGGCTTCCTGGTCGCGCCTCCTACATCGGCGCCGACCTGAACTCCGGCGGCGTGGTCAACCTCCTGCTGTGGCGGCCCCAGCGGCTCAGCGTGCTCGGCGCCAAGCTCGGCACGCTGCTCGGCGCGGTCCTGCTGCTGGGTGTGCTGGCGTCGGCGGCCTACCTCGCCACGTTCTGGTTGATCGGGCAGACCGCCGGGCAGCCGGGGCGACTGGACCCGGAGTTCTGGAGCACGCTCGCCGCGACCTGGGGGCGCGGGATTGCGCTGGTGCTGCTGGCGTCCGTGCTGGGCTTCGCGATCGCGGCGCTGGGGCGGCACACCGCGGCCGCGCTCGGCACCGTCGCGGCGTACGTGGTGGTGTGGGAGGGCGGTGCTCGGCTGGTGATGGAGATGCTGGACGTGGGCCGGCCGGAGCAGTGGATGCTCACCAGCTACCTCGCCGCCGCGCTGGCCGGCCAGGCCCAGTTCTACGACAGGTACGCCTGCACTGGTCAGGAGTTCGGCTCCTGCGGCGGCATGTACACGCTGAACTGGGCGCCGTCGCTGTTGCTGCTGGCCGGGGTGGCCGGGTTGATCACCGTCGCGGCGTTCGTCGGGTTCCGCCGTCGCGACCTGATCTGAGCGTTCACATGGCGGACGGGATGACGGGCGGCCGCGGCGGCCGGTCAGCCGACCGTGCTGCCGAACACCTCGTCCCGGACCGCGTCCAGCGCGGTCCGCAGCGCGCCCCGCAGGATCGGCTCCTCCGTCAGGCCGGTGGGGACCACCCGGGGACGCACCAGCGTGATCGCGGCGACCTCGTGCTGCACCCGCTCGGCCAGCGGCGCGCCGCCGGCCTGGCCGACCTCCCCGGCCAGCACCACCAGCGGCGGGTCCAGCACCACGCAGGTGCTCGCCACACCCAGGGCGAGCCGGCGGGCCAATTCGTCGAGCACCGGTTCACCGGCCGTACCGGCGGCGATCGCGGCGCACACCGCGTCGGCCGCGCCGTCCGCGTCGACGCCGTGCTCGCGGGCCACCGCCAACAAGGCGTCAGCCCCGGCCAGGCTGCTGGGAACGCCGGCTTGGCCCGCCGGGAGACGTCGCGCGGGATCGGCACCCCGGGCACCGGCAGGTAGCCGATCTCGCGGCCGCGCCGCTGCTGCCACGGTGCAGCCGGCCGCCCAGCATGATCGCCAGACCGACACCTGCGCCGACCCAGACCAGCACGAAGTCCGCCACCCCCTGCGCCGCGCCGGACTGCGCCTCGGCGACCGCGGCGAGGTTCACGTCGTTCTCGAAGACCACCGGCGTGTGCAGGTCCTCGCGCAGCGCGGCGAGCAGGCCGCTGTGCCAACGCGGCAGGTTGAAGGCGAAGGTGATGTCGCCGGTGGCCGGGTCGACCAGGCCGGGGGTGCCCAGCACGATCCGCCGTACGCTGGACAGCCGCGCCCCCGCGCTGCTGGCCGCCTGCACCACCGCGTTGTGCACCACGCCCACCGGGTCGTCGGTGTCCCGGGTGGACTGTTCCACCCGTCCGATCACCGCGCCGGTGATGTCCGCGCAGGCGGCCACCACCCGGTCCGGGCCGACGTCCACGCCGACCACGTGCGCGCTGCCCGGCCGTACGGCGTAGAGCTGGGCGTTCGGTCCCCGCCCGCCGGCCTGCTCGCCGACCCGGGTGACCAGCCCCCGCTCCTCCAGCCGTTCGACCAGCTGGGAGGCGGTGACCTTGGACAGCCCGGTCAGCTCGCCGAGTCGCGCCCGGGTCAGCGGGCCGCGCTCGAGGAGCAGCTCCAGCGCCGCGCGGTCGTTGAGCGCCCGCAACAGGCGGGGGGTGCCGGGCAGCCGGGTCGCACTCATGCCACGTCCTCTAGTTTCCGTAAACGTTGCCAACCACACCGACCTGCGAACGGGTGTTCGTTAGCGTAACGGCCGCCCGGGACCGGGAAACTCGGACGACCCGGCAGCGACCGCGTGCGGGACGGCCGGCTCGGCGGCACACTCGTGCCGTCCCATACGAAAGGGGAGAACACGTGGGGTTGGATCCAGGACTGCGCCGGCTCGCGCTGGGCACGCTGCTCGCCGCGTACCCGGGACCGGTCCCGCCCGACTGGGCGGTCGACCTGGTCGCCGAGGGGCTCGCGGGCCACACGCTGTTCGGCACCAACATCCACGAGCCGGCCCAGGTGGCGGCCGGCACCGCCGCGCTGCGCGCCGGCCGGGCGGACGTGCTGATCGCCATCGACGAGGAGGGCGGTGACGTCACCCGGCTCGCCCACGCGACCGGCAGCCCCTGGCCCGGCAATGCGGCGCTCGGCGCGGTCGACGACGTGGCGCTCACCCGCCAGGTCCACGAGGCGATCGGCGCCGAGCTGGCCGGCCTCGGCATCACCGTCAACCTGGCGCCGACGGTGGATGTGAACAGCGCCGACGACAACCCGGTGATCGGCACCCGGTCCTTCGGCGCGACCCGGTCCGGGTCGCCGCCACGCCGCCGCCGCGTCGAGGGTCTCCAGTCGGCGGGGATCGCCGCCTGCGCCAAGCACTTCCCCGGGCACGGCGCGACCGTCACCGACTCGCACCACGAACTGCCGACCGTGGACGTGTCGCCGGCGGTGCTCCGGGAGCGGGACCTGCCCCCGTTCGCGGCGGTCGTCGACGCCGGAGTGAAGGCGATCATGACCGCGCACATCCGGGTGCCGGCGCTGACCGGCGACGGGCCGGCGACCTTCAGCCGGGCCATCCTGGTGGACCTGCTGCGCGGTGAGTACGGCTTCACCGGCGCGGTGGTCACCGACGCTCTGGAGATGAAGGGCGCGGCGGCTGGCCGCCGGCGGGACGGGGCCGGCGGCGTCCGGGCCCTGGCCGCGGGAGCCGACCTGCTCTGCATCGGCGCGAAGGTGAACGCCGCGTTGGTCGAACGGGTGGTCGCCGAGATCGTCGACGCCCTCACCGACGGTCGACTGGACCGGGCCCGGGTCGAGGAGGCGGCCGGTCGCGCCGCCGCGCTCGCCGCCTGGGACCCGCGGCGCCACCGGCTCGCCGACCGGGGGACCGGGAGCTGGGGGTACGCGGCGCCCGCCGCGCGGTACGCGTCGAGGGGCGCCCTCGCCGGGCTGGACCGCCCGCTGGTGGTGCAGCTGTACGCCGCGTCCACCATCGCCGAGGGTCGGGTGCCGTGGGGCCTCGGCCCGCACCTGGCCAACGTCGAGCAGGTGGGCGTCGTCGCCGCCGAGACCGCCCCGGCGACCCTGCGCGAGCTCGCCGCGGGGCGGCCGATCGTGCTGGTCGGGCGGCATCTGCACCGGCTGCCCGGCGGCGCCGAGCTGGTCGACGCGCTGGCCGCCGAGCATCCGGTCACCGTGGTGGAGATGGGCTGGCCGGGGCGGTGGCGGCCGACCGGCGTCCGGGCCTTCGTCGCCACGTACGGCGCGAGTCACGCGAACGGCCGGGCGGCGGCCGAGCTGCTCGGTCTCACCGGGGCTGACCAGCGGGTCTGAGCCGGCCCGCAACGGCGCGCCCCCTGGCGGCCCGACCGCTTCCGACCGCATGGTGCCGGGCACCCGGCCACTCCCTCTTGAACGCGTTCAACTCCTGCCCTGCGCTGAGCTGGATGCGGCGTGACGACGGGCCCTTGAGGCTGTTGACCAACACAATGCCTGCCAGCGCGGACGGTTCCATTGTCGGTCATAGACGGATGCCAGGTTGTCCGGTGTACAGCTTCGGTACAACTTCCGCGTCTACCCGACGCCCCGCCAGCAGGAAGCGTTGGCGCGCGCGTTCGGGTGTGCGCGGGTGGTGTTCAACGACGGGCTGCGCGCACGCCAGGAAGCCCACGAGCAGGGGTTGCCGTACCGGTCACCGGAGCAGGTGAAGACGCGGCAGTTGATCGACGGGGTGGTGCCGCTGATCGACCGGCTGGTGGGGCTGTCCCGACTGCGGGTGCTCCGGCCGGTGACCCGACAGGCGCTCGCCCTGATCCGTACGCTGCGTCACTGATCCCGCCAACGACCGCAACTCCCCACCGTCGGCGCTGATGGGCTTATCCGCAGGTCAAGTCCATTACCGGACACTCCGAATTGGTCGATTGTCTCTTGCCGGTTTACATTCCGATACGTAGCGTTACCGATGGTGGGGCGGTTGCCGGCAGCCACCGCCCGTCCCGACGGGGACCTGGGGGAGACTGCGGACCGTGGATCCGGCCCGGGATCCACGGTCCGCGCCCTGCCGTGCCGACGCCGCCGGTGCTGCGCCCTGAGAGGCGAGGGGCCTCAGCGCTGGGCGGGCACCCGACCGGCCGGGTCGGCGAGCCGGACGTCCGCGTCGGTCTCGTCGGCCGGCGCCCCGGGGCCGTGTCCTCGTCATCGTCGTCGAGCATGGTGACCTCGTCGAACGGGTCATCGCCGCGCAGCACCGCCGCCGCCCGGTCCCGGTCGAACTGGCCGGTCCAGGTGCCGACCAACACGGTCGCCACCGCGTTGCCCGCGAAGTTGGTCAACGCCCGGGCCTCGGACATGAACCGGTCGATACCGACGATCAGGCCCACGCCGTCGACCAGATC
>JAEVHO010000164.1 GCA_016802835.1 Micromonospora sp. ATA32
CGCCGCGCCCGGTGCCCCGCAGCTGCCGGCCGGCGCGGACCCGGCGTTGGGCAGCAAGCCGACCGTCGACCCGGGCAAGGGCCAGCTGACCAAGCTCGTGGTGACTCCGCTGATCAAGGGCAAGGGTCCGGCGGTGCAGGCCGGCCAGCAGATCACCACCAACTACGTCGGGGTGTTCTACGCCGACGGCAAGGAGTTCGACTCGTCGTGGAGCAGCGGCCAGCCGGCCACCTTCGCGATCGGGGTCGGGCAGGTCATCAAGGGCTGGGACCAGGGGCTGGTAGGCGTGACCGTGGGCAGCCGGGTGCAGCTCGACCTCCCGGCCGACCTGGCGTACGGCGAGAACCCCGGGGGCGGCCGGCCGGGCGGCCCGCTGCGCTTCGTGGTCGACGTGCTCGGGGTGCAGTAGTTCACAGGGGACTTCCCGCCCTTGCCTACCGGCAGTAGGTTCGGGGTCACCGTGGGCGGTGCGACCGCGCCACGGTGACCCCACCGACGCGGAGGTGCACGTGGCGGCGCTGGACGACCCGGGGCTCGCCCGGCTGATGTGGACGCACTTCGAGCCGGTGCACGCGGTGACCTACTTCCACCCGCGGGCGCGGACCGCGTACGAGGCGGTCGGGTTGCGCGGCTACTGGCGGGGCTACTTCGCCGGTCGGGCCGCCCCGCTCGGCCCGACGCCCGCCCCGCCGGTGATCGCCGCATTCTTCAGCTTCGCGCCCCGGATGGTGGCCCGGGCGCTGCCCTCGGTGTGGCGCCTGGCCACCCCGGAGGAGGCGCTGCGGGCCCGGCTCACCGGCGCGGTGCAGGCGCTCGCCGAGTTCACCTACGAGCTGCCGGAGGCACGTCTCGTCGAGGCCGCCGAGCTGCTGGAGGCGGCCGCCGGTCAGGTGGAGACCGCCGGCCGGGTGCTCGGCGCGGTCAACGCCGCCCTGCCGGCCGGGGAATATCCGCTGGCCCGGCTCTGGCAGGCCGCCACCACCCTGCGGGAGCACCGGGGCGACGGGCACGTCGCCGCCCTGGTCACCACCGGGCTGGACCCGGTCGAGGTGCTGGCCTGGCGCTGCCGGGTTGACCAGTCCCGGGAGTTCCACCAGCCGGCCCGGGGGTGGACCGACGAGGAGTGGGCCGCCGCGGAGGAGCGGCTGGTGGCCCGCGGCTGGCTGACCGCCGACCGGGAGCCGACCACGTACGGCACCGACACGTTCCGCGCGGTCGAGGAGGCCACCGACCGGGCCGCCGCCGGCCCGTGGCGGGCGCTCGGCGCCGAGCGTACGGAGCGGGTGCGCGAACTGCTCGAACCCATCGCCCGCCGCTGCCGCACCATCATCCCCCGGCAGAGCCCGATCGGCCTGCCTGCGGCCGAGCTGACCACCCGGCCCGTTCACCCAGGCCGCGGCGAAAACGCGGCGTGGGGGGCGTAGCGTGCCCGGCATGTGGATCGTGGAACTCGCCTTGACCGACGCCCCGGACCGGTTCGCCGCCCGACCGGCCCACCGGGAGCGGATCACCGCCCTGCACGCCGAGGGCAAGGTACGGATCTCCGGACCGCTGGCCGACGACTCGGGCGCGGTGCTGGTCTTCGACGTGCCGGACCGGCCGACGCTGGACCGGCTGCTGGCCGCCGACCCGTACTACACCACGCCCGGCGTCGAGATCGTCCGGATCCGGGAGTGGGCGCCCTTCCTGACCTGAGCCGGCCCGCCAACGTGAGGGCAGTCGCCGGTTCGGGCAGGATGGGCTCATGGTGGACGCGGTGGTCTTCGACCTGGACGGCGTGATCGTGGACTCCGAGCCGGTCTGGGAGGAGGTCCGCCGGGCGTACGTGGCAGCGCACGGCGGCACCTGGCAGTCGGACAGCCAGCGGCGGCTGATGGGGATGAGCACCGGCGAGTGGGCCCGCTACCTGAGCGGGGAGCTGGGCGTCGACCGGAGCGCCGAGCAGGTCGCCACCGAGGTGGTGGCGGAGATGACGCGGCGGTACGCGGAGCACGTACCCCTGATCGACGACGCCGACCAGGTCGTCCGCCGGCTGGCCGCGCGGTGGCCGCTCGGGCTGGCCAGTTCCTCGCCCACCCGGCTGATCGCGGCGGCGCTGGCCGCCACCGGACTGACCGACGCCTTCGGCGCGACGCTGTCGACCGAGGAGACCGAGCGGGGCAAGCCGGAGCCGGACGTCTACCTGGGCGTCGCCGAACGGCTCCGCGTCGACCCGACCCGCTGCGTCGCCGTCGAGGACTCCTCCAACGGGGTACGCTCCGCCGCCGCGGCCGGGATGCGGGTGGTCGCGGTGCCGCACGGGTCGTACCCGCTGGATCCGGACGCGCGGCGCTGGCGGCCCTGGTGCTGCCGACGGTCGGCGACCTGACCCCGGAGGTCGTGGACCGGCTCGGCTGAGACGGCGCCGGATCCACCGCCGGTTGGTCCCGCCTGACCACTCCCCCTCCCGCCGACCACGTGGGTTATACGGTTTGCGGAGCGGGCTCGATCGGACTGATCAGGGATCGCCCGGGTACCGCAGGCCGCGGCGGCCGACCAGGCGGCGGGCCGCCGGGCGTCCGAGGTGAGGAGACGGCGATGAAGGCGATCGTGTACGAGCGCAGCGGCGACGCCTCGGTGCTGCAACTGGTGGACCGTCCGGTGCCCGAGCCGGGGCCGGGCGAGGTCCTGGTGCGGGTCGCCGTCTCCGGCGTCAACCCGACCGACTGGAAGGCCCGCGAGGCGTGGCCGTTGCCCGCCGGCTGGCAGACTCCCGGGCAGGACGGCGCCGGGGTGGTCGAGGCGGTCGGCGCGGGCGTCGACCAGGGCCTGATCGGCGAGCGGGTCTGGCTCTGGGAGGCGGCCTGGCAGCGGCCCTGGGGCACCGCGGCCGAATACACTCTGGTGCCGGTCCGGCAGGCGGTACGCCTCGCCGACGCCTCCTTCGACCTGGGCGCCAGCCTGGGCATCCCCTTCCTCACCGCGCACCGCTGCCTGACCGCCGGCGAGTACATGCCGAACCACCTGCACGCCGGGGCGCTCGCCGACCACACCGTGCTGGTCCAGGGCGGGGCGGGCGCGGTGGGCAACGCGGCGATCCAGCTCGCCCGATGGGCCGATGCCACGGTGATCACCACGGTCAGCACCCCCGAGAAGGCGCAGCTCGCGGCGGCGGCCGGCGCCTCCTTCGTGATCAACTATCGCGAGCAGGACGTGGTCGAGGAGGTCCGCAAGATCGCCCCCGACGGGGTGCACACCATCGTCGAGGTCTCCGCGGCGAAGAACGCCGCCACCGACGTGCAGCTGCTACAACGCGGCGGGGCGGTCTGCGTCTACGCCGACGACGGTGGCGACGAGGTGACCCTGCCGATCCGGCCGCTGATGACGCCCAACGCCCGCTGGCAGTTCGTCCTGATCTACACCGCGCCTCAGGCGGCGAAGGCGCAGGCGGTCAACGACGTCGCCGCCGCCGCCGCCCAGGGCGGCGTACGGGTCGGCGAGGAGGCCGGACTGCCGCTGCACCACTACTCGCTGGCAGCGACCGCCGCGGCGCAGGAGTCGGTACGGAACTCGGCGGTCGGCAAGGTGCTCATCAAAACCAGCGAGGGCTGATCGCCCGATGCGGGCCCGCTGACGAATCTGGGCAGCAGGGGATTTCCCCGTCATCGGGACAGAGGCGAACAAGTTTCGCGACAATGACGTTGCGGGTCGCCCCGCATGGAGCGGGCGGCCCCGGCGCGGTGCGAACGCCGGGGCGCCCCTGGGGAGGGAAGTCTCAGAAGGCTGCCCCTCTCCATCAGGCGACGAAGCGCCCGGAAGTGTTACGGCGCGGTCAGCTCCCGCACCTCGAGCCCGCCCTCCGCGTACCGGGAGCGGACCACCTTCTTGTCGAACTTGCCGACGCTGGTCTTCGGCACCGCGTCGATGACGGCCCACCGCTCGGGCAGCTGCCACCGGGCGACCGAGCCGGCGAGGAACTCGCGCAGCTCCTCCACGGAGACCGAGGCGCCCTCCCGGACCACCACCGTGGCCAGCGGCCGCTCGCCCCACCGCTCGTCCGGTACGCCCACCACGCAGGCCTCCACCACGTCCGGGTGGGCCATCAGCTCGTTCTCCAGCTCCACCGAGGAGATCCATTCGCCGCCGGACTTGATCACGTCCTTGGCCCGGTCGGTGAGGGTGATGTAGCCGTCCGGCGAGAGCCTGCCGACGTCCCCGGTACGCAGCCAGCCGTCGCGGAACTTCTCCTCGTCCGGCGTCTCGTCGCCGACGTACCGCGAGGTCACCCACGGTCCGCGGACCTCCAGCTCGCCGACCGCCGTCCCGTCGGCGGGCAGCGGCTCGCCCAGCGGCCCGACGATCCGGGCGGCGACGCCGGCCGGCACCCGGCCCTGGGTGTACCGGTAACGCCAGGCGTCCTCGCCGCTCGCCCCGGCGGGCGGGCGGGAGACCGAGCCGAGCGGGGACGTCTCGGTCATCCCCCAGGCGTGGATCACCTCGATGCCGTGCCGCTCGGAGAAGGCGTGCATCAGCGCCGGCGGGCAGGCCGAGCCGCCCACGATCACCTCGGTGAGCGAGGAGGTGTCCACGTCGTGGCTGTCCAGGTGGGCCAGCAGGTCGTTCCAGATGGTCGGGACCGCGCCCGCGAGGGTCGGCCGCTCGGCGACGATCATGTCGGCGATCGGCGCGGCCTGCAGGAAGCGGTCCGGCATGATCAGCGACGCGCCGGAGATGAACGCCGCGTAGGGCAGGCCCCACGACATGGCGTGGAACATCGGCACGATGGCCAGCTCCCGGTCGGTCGGCCCGAGGCCGAACGACTCCGGCATGCAGATCTGCATCGAGTGCAGGTAGATCGACCGGTGCGAGTAGGCCACGCCCTTGGGGTTGCCGGTGGTCCCGGAGGTGTAGCAGAGCGCGGCCGCGTCCCGCTCGTCCACCTCCGGCCAGTCGTAGCTCTCCGGCCGGCGGCCAGCAGCGCGTCCCAGTGGTGCACGGTGATCCGGTCGCCGGCTGCGGCGACGAGCGGTGCCGGGTCCCCGCCACCCACCACGACGACGTGGCGCACGGTCGTCATCGCGCCGAGCACCCGGGCCAGCAGCGGGATCAGCGTCGAGTCGACCAGCACCACCCGGTCCTCGGCATGGTTGGCGATGTAGCTGACCTGGTCCGGGAAGAGCCGGATGTTGAGGGTGTGCAGCACCGCGCCCATGCTCGGCACGGCGAAGTAGGCGACCAGGTGCTCGTTGTTGTTCCACATGAACGTGGCGACGCGCTCGTCACCGGTCACCCCGCACTCGTCCCGCAGCGCGTGGGCCAGCTGGGCGGCGGTGCGACCGACCTCGGCGTACGACATCCGGCGGGGTTCGCCGCCCGTCCAGGTGACGACCTCCGCCGCGCTGTGCACGGTGGCGCCGTGTTCGAGGATCCGGGAGATCTGCAGAGGGGCGTCCATCATCGTGCTACGCATGGGTAACAAGCTAGTGTTGGCGGTCACACGTTGGGAACCCCCGTAAGTTGTCCGGGTGAGCATCTCCTGGGCCGACTCGTACGTCGGACAGCTGCGCGCCCTCGCCGGTGACCGGACGTTGATGTTCGTCGGCGCCCGGGCGGTGGTCCGCGACAACGCCCAACGGGTCCTGCTGATCAAGCGCTCCGACAACGGCCACTGGGCGATGCCGGCCGGTGCGATGGAGCTGGGCGAGTCGATCGCCGACTGCGCCGTCCGGGAGGTACGCGAGGAGACCGGGCTGCGCGCGTTGCGGGTCAGCGCGTTCGCCCTCTACACCGGCCCGGACCGCACCCACACCAACATGTACGGCCACACGTACCAGATCTTCACCACCGCGTTCCGGATCGACGAGTGGGACGGGGGCCTGGTCCGGGTCACCGACGAGACGACCGACGCCGGTTTCTTCCGGCCCAAGGACTTCCCCGCCCCGCTCTCCGCCAGCGTCCCGGAGACCCTGGCCGACCTGGACGTCTTCGAACAGACCAACCGCCTCATTCTGAAGTAGCGAGCGGGCGTCAGATCATCGTCTGTGACTTGGCCTCCATGTCGGAGGCGGCCTCCTGCTTGGACTCCCTGGTCAGGGGCTTGCCGCCCGGAGCGGGCGCCTCGCCGCCGAGCGGGTCCGCGCCACCGGTGCGCCCTGCGGTCCGGCACCACGCAGCTGGTCGTTCGGCAGGGCCAGGGTGACCAGCACGGCCAGGATGGCGATCAGCCCGGTGGTCAGGAAGACCATGTGCAGGGACTCGACGAAGGCGGCCTGGATCGCGGCGCGTACCGGTCCGGGCAGCGCCAGGATCGTCGCCGGGTTGTTGATCGAGATGTTCGCGCCGCCGCTGCGCGCGACCGCGGCGGCCTGGTCCGGCGGGAGCTGCGCGATCGCCCGGGGCAGCCGGTCGGCGAGCTGACCGGTCAGCTGCGACGACAGCACCGCACCGAGGATGGCCACCCCGAACGAGCCGCCCAGGGACCGGAAGAAGGTCGCCGAGGAGGTGCCGGCGCCCAGGTCCCGTACGTCCACCGCGTTCTGCACGGCCAGGATCAGCGACTGCATGCACAGCCCCAGCCCGACGCCGATCACCACCATGAAGCCGAACGCCACCCAGAGCGAGGTGTCCACCTGCAGCTGGGTGAAGAGGAACATCCCGGCGAGCAGCACCACCGAGCCGGCCACCGGGAACCACTTGTACCGGCCGATCCGGCTCATCGCCCGGCCGGTCAGGATCGAGGTGACGATGATGCCGGCCATCATCGGCAGCATCAGCAGACCGCTACGGGTCGGCGAGGCGCCCTTGACGATCTGCAGATACAGCGGGATGAAGATGATCGAGCCGAACATCACCAGACCGAGCACGAAACCGGCGCCGTTGGCCAGGGCGAAGGTCGCGCTGCGGAACAGCCGCAGCGGCAGGATCGGCTCCGGGACCCGGGCCTCCTGGAGCAGGAAGAGCACGGCGAGCACCGCACCGGCGACGAAGAGCCCGATGATCACGCCGGAGCCCCAGGCGTACGTGTTGCCGCCCCAGCTCAGCGCCAGCAGCAGGCAGCTGACCGCGGCGACCAGCAGCGCCGCGCCGAGCCAGTCGATGGCGTGCTCCCGCCGCTCGAACGGGATCAACCGCATCACGTGGTAGCAGACCACGATCGCCAGGATCGCCAGCGGCACGTTGATGTAGAAGATCCACCGCCAGTTGGTCTCCGCGAAGTAACCGCCGACCAGCGGACCGGCCACCGACGACAGACCGAAGACCGCGCCGAACAGTCCCTGGTAGCGACCGCGCTCCCGGGGTGACACGACATCCGAGATGATGGTGAACGCCAGCGTCATCAGACCGCCGGCGCCCAGTCCCTGGATGCCCCGGGTGACGATCAGCTGGGTCATGTTCTGCGACAGGCCGGCCAGCAGCGAGCCGACCAGGAACGCGCCGATGGAGAAGAGGAACACCGGGCGGCGTCCGTACAGGTCGGCCATCTTGCCGTAGAGCGGGGTCGAGGCGGTGGAGGCGAGCAGGTACGCGGTCACCACCCACGAGTAGTGGTTGATCCCGCCCAACTCTCCGACGATGGTGGGCAGGGCCGTACCGACGATGGTCTGGTCCAGCGCGGCCAGCAGCATGCCGGTCATCAGGCCGAACATGAGCAGGCGGATCTGGCGGGTGTTCAGCACCGGCCGGGCCTGGGCGTCCGTGGTCATCCCGCCGTCTTTCCCGCCAGGCGCGGAACATGCGCCGTGGCGGCAAAAACCCGTCGCCGGCCGTCGGACCGCATCCGGCGGGTGACGATCAGACTGCTCCGCGGGGGACGCCCCAGGGAATGCGGGGGCAGGTTTGACCGGGCGACCCGGGGGGACCCCGCAGGGCATGGCAGGAGCAGCAGCGGAACAGCGCCGGCTCGCCACCGTCGTGGAGAGCTGGCTCGGACGTCCCGTTCTGATCGTCGGCGACGCCATGCTCGACGAGTGGCGGTTCGCGGAGTCCGACCGGCTCTGCCGCGAGGCGCCGGCCCCGGTCCTCACCCTGCGCCGGCGCATCTCCGCGGCCGGCGGCGCGGCGAACACCGCGGTGAACGTGGCGGCGCTCGGTGGCCGGGCCGCGCTGGTGGCCCCGGTCGGCGCCGACGCCGCCGGCGACGAGCTGCACGACTGCCTGGACCGCGCGGCGGTCTGGGACCGGACGGTGAACCAGCCCGGCCGGCCGACCCCGTTGAAACGGCGGATGCTGGCCGGCAACCAGATCCTGTTGCGTGAGGACTCCGGCGACCCGGACGACGCGCTCAGCGACGACGGGGTGGCGCGGCTACTCACCGCGCTGGACTGCGCCACCGAGGAGCTGCGGGCGGCAGCCGGCGGCGAGGCGCCCACCCTGGTCGTCTGCGACTACGGGCTGGGCGCGTTCCCCGCCCCGGTACGCGGCTGGCTGGTGACGGCCCGGGACCGGTACGCCACCGTGGCGCTGGACGCGCACGACCTGGCCGACTGGCGGGGCCTCGCCCCGACGGTGGTGACCCCGAGCTTCGCCGAGGCGACCCGGCTGCTCGCCCGGGCCGCCGCCGGTGGCGTACCGGCGGCGGGCGGTCGAGCCGGCGGCGGTCACGACCTGCATCTGGACCACCCGGCCACCGACCCGGCCGACGGACCCTCCGAACTGATCGCCGGCGCCGCTCCCGGCGGGACCGGCGAATTCGTCGCCGACGCCCACTCGGTCCCGTCGACCGGCACCGGGCCCACCCCGGGAGCCGCCATCGGTCCGACCGGGGAGCCGACGCCCGGCGAGGACCGGGTGGCGATGACCGGCGACGGGCTCACCGTGACCGGTACCGGCGTCACGGTGAACGCCTCGGCAGGCGAGGGGGTCGACCGGGCGGTGCTGGCCGAGTCCCGGCTGGCCGAGCTGCCGCGAGCACACGGGCGCCGACGTCGGTGGCCGGTGACCCTGGACACGAGGGGCGGTGGCGGCGCGCCGGACGGCGAACCCCGGCGCAGCCACAGCACCCCGGTCCCGGCCAGCCATGCGGTGGGCGCCGGGGGACGCGTACCTGGCCCGCGATGACGTTGGCGCTCGCCGCCGAGGCGCCGCTGCCCACCGCCGCCCAGCTGGCCCAGCTCGCCGCGACCATCACGGTCTCCGACACCGGCACCTGCGTGTGCCGCCGGGAGGAACTGCTCGGCGCGCTCGGCACCGAGGCGGACGACACCGGGCATCCGGTGCTGGTCGGCACCGACGAGCTGGACGCCATCGTGGACGACCACCGGCGGTCGGGCCGCTCGGTGGTCTTCACCAACGGCTGCTTCGACGTGCTGCACCCCGGCCACGTGCGCTACCTGCAGCAGGCCCGCGCCCTCGGTGACCTGCTGGTGGTGGCGGTGAACTCCGACGGCAGCGTCCGCCGGCTCAAGGGGCCGGACCGGCCGGTCAACCCGGTCGAGGACCGGGTCACCCTGCTCGCCGCGCTGGCCTGCGTCGACCACGTGGTGGTCTTCGAGGAGGACTCGCCGGCCGCGCTGATCGAGAGCGTCCGCCCGGACGTCTACGTCAAGGGCGGCGACTACCCGCCGGAGATGGTTCCGGAGGCGCCGCTGGTCCGCCGGCTCGGCGGTCAGGTCCGCACCCTCGGGTACGTGCCGGACCGCTCCACCTCGGCGATCATCGACCGGATCCGCTCGCAACCGGCGGTCGCCCCCTCGGGCGGCGGCGACGGTCCGGGGCACACGTTGGCCGGCGGGCGCCGTGAACCGACCCCTCGACGCCGGTACGCCGGGCGGGTTCCGCCAGGAGCGCCAGCTCGACGTGCTGATCCCGACCCGCAACCGCCCCGCCGAACTGGGGGTCACCCTCGCCGGGCTGGCCGCCCAGGAGGGCGTACCCGGGTTCGGGGTGGTGGTCAGCGACCAGTCCGACGACGAGCCGGCCTTCACCCACCCGGCGGCGGCCACCATGGTCCGGCTGCTGCGGCACCGGAGCCACCCGGTGCTGCTGACCCGGCGGCTGCCCCGGCGCGGGCTTGCCGAGCATCGGGCGTACCTGCTGGGCGCCTCGGTGGCCCGGTACGTGCTCTGCCTCGACGACGACGTGTGGCTGGAGCCGGGCACCCTGCACCGGCTGATCACCGCGATCGCCGAGCTGGACTGCGGATTCGTCGGCAACGCCGTGCACGGGCTCTCCTACGTCGACGACGTACGGCCGGAGACGCACCGGCACTACGAGGAGTGGATGGGCCGCCCCACCCCCGAGCGGATACGCCCCGGCACGCCGGAGTGGCACCGGGCATCGGTCCACCCGGCCGCGAACCTGTTGCACGTCACCGAGAAGCTCGACCTGCCGCCCGGTGCCTGGCGGGCGTACAAGGTCTCCTGGATCGGCGGGTGCGTGCTCTACGACCGCGCGAAGCTCGTGGACTCCGGCGGCTTCGACTTCTGGCGCCGGCTGCCCGAGCGGCACCAGGGCGAGGACGTGGCGGCACAACTCTCGGTGATGGAGCGGTACGGCGGCGCGGGCGTGCTGCCCAGCGGGGCGTACCACCTGGAGTCGCCGACCACGGTCACCGAGCGGGACGTGGAGGCGTGGGAGGTCGTCCTCGCCGAGGAGGAGAGCCCGCAGCCCGCCTGATCCGGGCCGCCGGACCGCCGCTACGGCACCGCCGACCACCCGCAGCGCGCTCAGGCCGCGCCCGGCTCCGGGTGCAGCAACGCGTTCAGGCCGCGCCCGGCTCGGGGTGCAGCAGCTCACGGGCCGCCTCCAGCACCTCGGCCACCGGCACGTCGGTGACGAACGAGTCCCGGTGCGAGCACTCGCCGTCGCCCGGCCGGTGCGGGTAGATGCCCGGGGTGCAGTCGACCCCGCAGACCGGGCAGTGCACGGTCCACGAGGCGATCGGCCGGTGCCGGCCGCGCCGCATGTTCGCCGTGTTGATCATGTTGCCGACCCAGTAGATGCCGACCGTCGCGGTGCCCACCGCGGCGGCCAGGTGCAGCGGCCCGGTGTCGTTGGAGACGACCAGCTCGCAGCCGGCGTAGCAGCCGGCCAGGCCGCCGAGGCTCAGGACGCCGACCAGCGGACGCACCGGCACCCCGGCCGCCGCGACCAGCCGGTCCACCACCTGCTGCTCGGCCGGCGTGCCGGTGACCAGCACCTCGTACCCGTCGGCGACGAGGTCACGGGCGACCTCGGCGAAGCGTTCGGCGGGCCAGCGCCGGCGCGTGTCGGTG
>JAEVHO010000165.1 GCA_016802835.1 Micromonospora sp. ATA32
GGTCAGCGGCGCGGGCTACGACCTGGAAGACCTCTCCGTCTCGCGGGCCGGCCGCCGGCACGTCGTACGCGTGATCGTCGACGCCGACGGCGGGATCAAACCTGGACGGGGTGGCGGACGTCTCCCGGGCGGTCTCCGCGGCGCTCGACGCCGCCGAGGAGGCCGGCGGCGACATCGTGGCCGGGGAAATACCAGCTCGAGGTCATCGAGCCGGTGGTCAGCGGCGCGGGCTACGACCTGGAAGACCTCTCCGTCTCGCGGGCCGGCCGCCGGCACGTCGTACGCGTGATCGTCGACGCCGACGGCGGGATCAACCTGGACGGGGTGGCGGACGTCTCCCGGGCGGTCTCCGCGGCGCTCGACGCCGCCGAGGAGGCCGGCGGCGACATCGTGGCCGGGGAATACCAGCTCGAGGTCAGCTCGCCGGGTGTGGACCGGCCGCTCACCCTGCCCCGGCACTGGCGGCGCAACGTCGGCCGGCTGGTCAAGGTGACCGCGCGCGGCCCGGCGACGCTGCCCGGGCAGCGTGCCGAGCAGCCGACCGGGGACCGCCAGGTCACCGGCCGGGTGGCCGAGGCCGACGACGAGCGCGTGGTGCTGGAGACCGACGCCGGCCGCGCGGAGTGGACCTACGCCGAACTCGCCCGGGCCGGGTTCAGGTGGAGTTCAGCCGCCTCGGCGACGTCGACGAAGCGGACGAGTTCGACAGCACCGATGACACCGACGACATCGACGACGAAGAAGATGATGTGGAGGACGAGGAGAGGTGAACATCGACCTCGCGGCGCTGCGCGCACTCGAGCGCGAGCGGGAGATCCCGTTCGACACGATCCTCGCGGCGATCGAGACCGCGTTGCTGACCGCCTACCGGCACACCGAGGGCGCCGAGACGCACTCCCGGGTGGAGATCGACCGCAAGTCCGGCGCCGCCCTGGTGTACGCCCAGGAGCTCGACGACGACGGCACCGTGGTGCGGGAGTGGGACGACACTCCGCACGACTTCGGCCGGATCGCCGCCATGACCGCCAAGCAGGTGATCCTCCAGCGGCTGCGGGAGGCCACCGACGAGGTGCACTTCGGCGAGTACGTCGGCCGCGAGGGCGACCTGGTCACCGGCGTGGTGCAGGCGCACGAGACGCGCACCGAGAAGGGCATCGTCAGCGTCGACCTCGGCAAGCTGGAGGGTGTGCTGCCGCAGTCCGAGCAGGTGCCCGGCGAGCGGTACGCGCACGGCGAGCGGATCCGCTGCGTCGTGGTGCACGTGGCCAAGGGGATGCGCGGTCCGCAGATCACCCTGTCCCGCTCCCACCCGGCGCTGGTGAAGAAGCTCTTCGCCCTGGAGGTGCCGGAGATCGCCGACGGCACCGTCGAGATCGGCGCGATCGCGCGTGAGGCGGGTCACCGCACGAAGATCGCTGTGCGCTCCACCACCCCGGGCGTCAACGCCAAGGGCGCCTGCATCGGCCCCATGGGGCAGCGGGTCCGCGCGGTGATGAGCGAGCTGCACGGCGAGAAGATCGACATCATCGACTGGTCGGACGACCCGGCGACCTTCGTCGGCAACGCGTTGTCGCCGGCCAAGGCGCTCCGGGTCGAGGTGGTCGACCTGGCCAATCGGGCGGCCCGGGTCACCGTGCCGGACTTCCAGCTCTCCCTCGCGATCGGGCGGGAAGGGCAGAATGCCCGCCTTGCTGCCCGGTTGACCGGTTGGCGGATCGACATCCGCTCCGACGCGGAACAGGCAACCACGGCCGGACGGGGCGGAGCTGATCACGTCCCGGAGCCGGGCGGCGCGATCTCGGGCAGCTAGGGGTAGACTTCCACCAGTGGTACGACGCGCGCATCCGGAGCGCACCTGTGTGGGCTGCCGGCAACGTGCGCCGGCCAGCGAATTGCTGCGGATCGTCGCGATCGGTGACGGGGTTGGTCACAGCCTCCGGCCCGATCCGGCCCGCAGACTGCCGGGTCGGGGAGCGAACATGCACCCGGATCCGGCCTGCTTCGCGCAGGCGGTGCGGCGGCGCGCCTTCGGGCGTGCGCTGCGCATCACCGGGGTCCCCGATCACGGTGAGGTTGCGGAGCACGTTGACGCGTCAGCCACGACGTCCGGTCAGTCCGACCGGGCGAGGGTCGCTAGCAAGGTAGGACGACCAAGATGAGCACACGATGAAGTCCCTGAAATGACCAGGCTTCAAGTGCACGAGTGAGGTCGCTGCGGGTACTGCCCGCACGACCTCGGAGTGAGGAGTGCAGTGGCAGGTAAGGCCCGCGTACACGAGCTGGCAAAAGAGCTCGGGGTCGAGAGCAAGACCGTTCTCGCCAAGCTGAAGGAAATGGGCGAGTTCGTGAAGTCCGCGTCCAGCACCGTCGAGGCGCCCGTCGCCCGTCGGCTGCGCAACGCGTACGCCGCGTCCGCCGGTTCCCCGGCGCGCCGCCGCTCCGGCGGCCGCACCGGCTCCGATTCCGGCGCCGGCATCGACCCCATCGCCGACCCCCGGCGAGCCCCGGATCTCCGCCAAGCCGATGCCGCCCCGGCGGCCGGCGGCGCCAGGGCCCAAGCCGAAGGGCCCGGTGCCCGGTCCGCCGCAGCCGGCGGCCCCGGTCGCCAAGCCGGCGAGCGCCCACGACATCGAGGTGGCGGCCGCGGAGGCGCGTGCCGCCGCGCTGAAGGCCGAGCAGGAGGCCGCGGTCAAGGCCGCGCAGGCCGCTCGCCAGCAGCAGCGTGAGAACGTCCGTCGGGAGCCCCCGACGGACGGTGCCACCCGTCCCGGGCCCCGGCCCGGTCCGAACGCGGTACCGGCCCGTCCGGGCCCCGTGACCCCTGGTCGTCCCAGTGGTCCGGCCCCGGGTCCGGGTGGTCGACCGGGTGGTCGTCCTCGAACCCGGTGGCGGGGTCCGCGTCGACGGCGCACCCGACGCCGTCTTCGCGGCGCACGGCGACGCGCTGGCGCCGAGGGGGTCTGGGTTCCCGGGCGGACCGTACCGCCGCGACGGGCCACCGCGCCCGCCGGTGACCTGCTGCTCACCGCCGACCGGGTCGGCCTGCCGCCGCGGCTCGCCCCCCACCGACCTTCGGGTACGCGCGGCGAGGCCTCGCCGTGCTCGGGCCGAACGGCGCCGGCAAGTCCACGCTCGCCCTGCTGCTCGGCGGCCTGCTCCGGCCCGGCGCCGGCCGGGTCACCGCCACGGCCGAGCTGGCCGGCGCCGACGCCCGCACTCCCCCGCACCGCTGGCGGGCACCCGCCCTGGCCCGGCGGATCGGCTCGGTCTTCCAGGACCCCGAGCACCAGTTCGTCACCGGCACCGTCTTCGACGAGTTGGCGCTCGGTCCACGCCGGACCGGTCAACCGGAGGCGGCCGTCAGGGTCACCGTGGACGGGCTGCTGGACCGGCTGCGGCTGACGACGCTCGCCCGCGCCAACCCGTACACCCTCTCCGGCGGGGAGGCGCGGCGGCTGAGCGTCGCGACCGCCCTGGCCACCGCGCCCCGGCTGCTGATCTGCGACGAACCCACCTTCGGCCAGGACCGGCGGACCTGGCTGGAGCTGGTCGACCTCTTCGCCGAGCTGCGCGACGCCGGGCACGGCGTCGTCACGGTCACGCACGACCCCGACTTCGTCGCCGCGCTCGCGGACCGCACGATCACCCTGGGCCGCCCGTGACCGCACCGCGCCTCGTACCCGGCGGCCACCACGCCCTGGACCGCCCGTGATCAGCATCGAACCGGTCGCCACACCCGGCGCGCCGCTGGCCCGGCGAAACCCGGTGGCGAAGCTGGCCGCCGCGCTGGTCTTCTCGTTCATCCTGATCGCCACCCTGGACCCGGTCGCCCCGGCCATCGCCATCGCCGCCGAACTGGCCGTGCTGCCGCTGTTCGGCATCCGGTACCGGGTGCTGGCCCGGCGGGCCTGGCCCCTGCTGGCCAGCGCGGCCGGCATCGTGATCACGCTGGTGCTCTTCGCCGCCGATCGCTCCGGCCGGGTGCTGCTGGCCGCCGGGCCGGTGCTGGTCACCTCCGGGGTGCTGCTCACCGCGCTCGGGCTGGTGCTGCGGATGCTCGCCGTGGCGCTGCCCGGCGTGATCGTCTTCGCCACCACCGACCCGACGGACCTGGCGGACGCGCTGATCCAGAACGCCAGGGCGCCGGCCCGGTTCGCCATCGGCGCGCTGGCCGCGTTCCGGCTGGTGCCGCTGCTCGGCCAGGAGTGGGAGATGATCAGCATGGCCCGCCGGGCCCGCGGGGTGGACGCCGGCCGCAACCCGGTCGCGAAGCTGCGGCTCTTCGTCTCGACCGCCTTCGCGCTGCTGGTCGGGGCGATCCGCCGGGGTACCCGGCTCGCGGTGGCGATGGACGCCCGAGGCTTCGACGCCGAGACCCCACGCACCGTCGCCCGCCGCCAACATTTCGGCGTCGCCGACGGGCTGCTGGTCGCCGGGGCGGCGGTGCTGGCCGGTGCGGCTCTGACGGTCAGCGTGCTGCTCGGCACCTTCCGGCCGCTGATCGGCTGATCCACCCGGCTGCCCGACCGAGTGCCCCGGCGCAGGGTGACCGGGCGGCCGACGCAACGCGACGCCGTCGGCCTGCACAGATCATTGGAGTCGCATGTTCGCATGTGCGCCGCGAACCCGACACGCGACGTTCCCCTGACCGGACGAGATTGACCCCGACGTCGCCGCCGATCTGTCGGGAGCAGCACATGGGCCACGGCCACACGCACGACCACGATCACGCGCACGCCGCCGGGACGGACGTACCCCCGGCGCTCGACCTTTCCATCCCGGACACCGAACTGCCGCCCGCGGACCTGAGCCGGCGCGGGTTCCTGCGCAACGCCGCTGAGGCGCACCGGCCGCCGGGTGCGGTCGTCCTCGCTCCCGCGACGACGACGCACCGGGGGACTCAGCTGCGACGGAAAGCGTAGCGGCGGTTCTGGCTCGCGGGCTGGCTGCGGCCGCCGGCGAAACCCGCGCGGCCGCGGACCGGCGGGCCGGCCTTCGGCGGCGGCGGGCTCTCCACCGGCGCCACCACCGGCGGCGTCGACGGCGCCACGGCGAGCGCGTCCAGGTCGACCGGGATCAGGTCCACCTGGGACGGCGCCACGGGCTTACGGGACTTCTTCGGACTGCGTCTGGCGGGCATGCGCTGCCTCCTTCTGCGGGGAACCGTCACCGGTCCCCGGCACGATCGGACGGGAAACGGGCTGCCCGGGAAGGTCCGACCACGGCAACGCCACGACGGGTGGCAGGTGGGATGCGGACGCCCGGGAGCACACGGGCCCACGACGATGGCGGTGGGCCGGCCGGAACGGGGCGTCAGTTACGCATGCCCGCACACTATCCGACGCGTCGGCTCGCGCGCAGCCGAATTTCGGCCAGCCGAACCGGACCGACGCGATGTCCACCCCGTCGAGGGCGAGGGGGACGGGGTGGCAGCCGCCGCCCGCGCGACGCACCGCTACGGGGTCGCGTACGCACCGTTGATGTCGGCGCCGCGCGCGCCGGCACCGCGATACGGTCGGCAGGGCACGACACCGACGGATGAGGGGTGGCGGAACCGATGGCTGAGCAGGCGACGGCGCAGATCGGGGTGACCGGGCTGGCGGTGATGGGCCGCAACCTGGCCCGGAACCTGGCCCGCAACGGGTTCACGGTGGCGCTGCACAACCGTTCCCCGGAGCGGACCCGGAGCCTGGTCGCCGAGCACGGCGACGAGGGCGCCTTCGTGCCGTCCGAGTCGCTCGAAGACTTCGTCGCCTCGCTGGAACGTCCCCGGGCGGTGATCGTGATGGTCAAGGCGGGCCCGCCGACCGACGCGGTGATCGACGAGCTGGTGCCGTTGCTCGAGGAGGGCGACATCGTCGTCGACTGCGGCAACGCGCACTTCGGCGACACCCGGCGCCGGGAGGAGGCGCTGCGCGGGCACGGGCTGCACTTCGTCGGCACCGGGGTCTCCGGCGGGGAGGAGGGCGCGTTGCTCGGTCCGAGCATCATGCCCGGCGGCTCCGCCGAGTCGTACCAGAAGCTCGGCCCGATCTTCGAGAAGATCGCGGCGCAGGTGGACGGCACGCCCTGCTGCCGGCACATCGGGCCGGACGGCGCCGGGCACTTCGTCAAGATGGTGCACAACGGCATCGAGTACGCCGACATGCAGCTCATCGCCGAGGCGTACGACCTGCTCCGGGCGGGGTTGTCGGCCGGGCCGGCGGAGATCGCCGAGATCTTCCGGGAGTGGAACACCGGCGAGCTGGAGTCGTTCCTCATCGAGATCACCGCCGACGTGCTGGCGCACCCCGACGGCGCCACCGGCCGACCCTTCGTCGACGTGGTGCTGGACCAGGCCGAGCAGAAGGGCACCGGCCGGTGGACCGTGCAGGTTGCCCTCGACCTGGGCATCCCGATCACCGGCATCGCCGAGGCGACCTTCGCCCGATCGCTGTCCGGGCACGCCGACCAGCGCGCGGCGGCCCGCCGGGCCTTCCCGGACGCCGGCGCCACGTGGCAGGTGGAGGACCGGGACACCTTCGTCGAGGACGTCCGGCGCGCGCTGTTCGCCTCCAAGATCGTCGCGTACGCGCAGGGCTTCGACCAGATCCGGGCCGGCAGCCGGGAGTACGACTGGAACATCGACCTGGGCGGCACGGCGACCATCTGGCGGGGCGGCTGCATCATCCGGGCCCGCTTCCTGGACCGGATCCGCGAGGCGTACGACGAGCAGCCGGAGCTGCCGACGCTGCTGGTGGCCCCGTACTTCGCCGGGGCCGTCAGCGACGGCGTGCCGAGCTGGCGGCGGGTGGTGGCCGACGCGGCCAGGGCCGGCGTGCCCACCCCGGCGTTCTCCTCGTCGCTGGCCTACTTCGACGCGCTTCGCGCGGAGCGGCTGCCGGCGGCGCTGATCCAGGGGCTGCGCGACAACTTCGGCGCGCACACCTACCACCGGGTGGACCGCGAGGGGTCCTTCCACACCCGCTGGGCCGGTGACCGTTTCGAAGTGGAGGCCTGAGGCCGCGCCACCGGTTCGCGGTGCCGTCAGTGCGGAACGGCAGGCCGGTCGGACCTGGTCAGGCGAGGCCGGCGTGCATCTCCCAGACCAGGATCTCGGCGGGCTCGGTGGCGGCGACGCGCTGCCCACCGGTCATGGTGATCCGGGCCGCGTCGCCGGGGCCCAGCGCGCCGGCGCCCTCCAGGGTCACCGTGCCGCTCGGCACGTAGAGGTGCAGGAACGGCGCGTCCGGCAGGGTCACCTCGTCGCCGGGGGCGAGCCGGGCGGCGTGCAGGGTCGCGTACCGGTTGCGGATCCGGATGGCCGAAGCGCCGTCGTACCGGTCCATGCCGGAGGCGACCGGCACCAGGCCGCCGCGCAGAAGCTCGTCGCCGATCTCCAGCTGCTCGTAGCCCGGGTCGACGCCATCGGAGTCGGGGACGACCCACATCTGGACGAAGTGGACCGGATCGGTGTGCGGGTCCCGGCCGTCGAGGCGCCAGGAGTCGTTCTTCTCCGAGTGCAGGATGCCGGTGCCGGCGCTCATCCGCTGGGCCAGCCCGGGATAGATGACTCCGGAGTGGCCGGTGGAATCCTGGTGCACCAGTGAGCCGCGCAGCACCCAGGTGACGATCTCCATGTCCTGGTGCGGATGGGTCTCGAAGCCGGTGCCCGGGTGGACGACGTCGTCGTTGTTGACCAGTAGCAGCCCGTGGTGCGTGTTGGCCGGGTCGTAGTGCCGGGAGAACGAGAACGAGTGCTTCGAATCCAGCCAGGAGAGCCGGGTGGCGAACCGGTCAGCGGCCCGGCGCACGTCCACCGCGGGCGCGGGAGCGACGGCGGTCACCAGGCACGCTGCCCGGTCTCGGTCGGCGCCCAGGTCAGCGCGGGTTCACCGGTGGCCAGCTCGGCGATCTCACCGGTGCGCAGGCCGGGCGTGTGACCGTACTCGGCGCAGTGCTGCTCGGCGATCTCCGCGCAGATCTCGGCCACCTGCTCGCAGATCGGACTGCCCAGGTCGGCCGCGTTCAGAGCCATGATCATCTTGTACCGCAGGTCATGCATTCCCACCCCCGTGGCGGACGCGTCGCGGCGGCGCGCCCCGCCCCGATCCTATGCCCGCACACGCCACCACCGGCCGGGTTCACCTGTCGATCATGGGTTCGTAGTGGGCGTTGCACACCTCTCGCGGCTCGTGCGGGGGCACCCACGACGGCGCACGGGGGCGGCGCCGGACACGACGCCGCCAAACGGTGGCGGCGTCGTCGTCGGAGGCGTCACCAGAAACGGCGACGCTTGGCCTTCTGCGGGCGCATCACGTCGGCGCCCCTGGCGAGCAGACGACTCACGCCGGTCGGGCCGCGACGGGCCTCCAGCGTGTGGCTGAGCCGGCGCGCGCCGGCTGCCGCCAGCGGCACGGCGACCGCCATGACCGCCCACTGGGCAATCCGCTTCTGAATCATGTGGGTTCACCTCCGCTACTTGGCTGCTGGAGGAGGAGTACCCAGCCCAGCACCTCGCTAAGCGTGACCTGAGATCGGCGGGGCGACCGGGTTGGGCAGCGCCCCACCGAACCGGCGGTCCCGCTGCGCGTACAGCTCGCAGGCGTACCAGAGGTGCCGACGGTCGAAGTCCGGCCA
The DNA here is from genome assembly GCA_016802835.1 of Micromonospora sp. ATA32. Lineage (GTDB taxonomy): Bacteria > Actinomycetota > Actinomycetes > Mycobacteriales > Micromonosporaceae > Micromonospora. The sequence goes on from JAEVHO010000165.1 coordinate 8,620, forward strand.
GAGCGTGTCCAGGAAGACCAGCTCCGCGTACGCGGTCTGCCAGAGCAGGAAGTTGGAGATCCGCTCCTCGCCGGAGGGGCGCAGGAACAGGTCCACCTCGGGGATCTCCGGGTGGTAGAGGTACTTCGAGATGGTCTTCTCGTTGACCTTCGCCGGGTCGAGCCGCCGGCCGCGACGTCCCGGGCGATGGCCGCGGCGGCGTCCGCGATCTCGGCCTGGCCACCGTAGTTGACGCAGAACTGCAGGGTGAGTGTGGAGTTGCCGCGGGACATCTCCTCGGCTGTCTCCAGCTCGGAGATCACGCTCTTCCAGAGCCGTCCGGACCGGCCGGACCAGACCACCCGGACGCCGAGCTCGACCAGCTGGTCGCGGCGGCGACGGATCACGTCCCGGTTGAAGCCCATCAGGAAGCGGACCTCCTCCGGCGAGCGCCGCCAGTTCTCCGTGGAGAACGCGTACGCCGACAGGTAGGGGATGCCCAGCTCGATGGCGCCCTCGACGGTGTCGAACAGCGAGAACTCCCCCGCCTCGTGTCCCTTGGTACGGGGCAGGCCACGTTCCTTGGCCCACCGGCCGTTGCCGTCCATCACCACGGCCACGTGCCTCGGCACCGCGGCGGCGGGCAAGCGCCGGCGGCCGGGCACCCGACGGGTGCGGTGTCGGCGGCACCGGCGCGCGCGGCCGGCCCTCATCGATCGGATCACTCGGTTCTCTCCCTGCTCACACCGTCCGCGCCGGCCCCGTCGCTGCCGCGCGGCGGGACCGCACCGGCCGTCGGGGCACCCCGGTCGACCAGCGGCAGCGAGCGTAACGCGCGTTCCAGGTGCCACTGCAGGTGCGCCGCGACCAGGCCGCTGCACTCCCGGCGTACGCCGGTCTCGGTCGCGTCGGCGACCACCCAGTCGCCGGTGGTCAGGGCGGACATCAGGTCGATGGTGGCCGGCGCCGGATGGGCCGCGCCGGGCGGTCGGCAGTCCGGGCAGACCAAACCCCCGGCGGGTACGGAGAACGCCCGGTGCCGTCCCGGGGTGCCGCAGACCGCGCAGGCGGTCAGCGCGGGCGCCCAGCCGGCCAGCGTCATCCCGCGCAGGAGGTAGGCGTCGAGCACCAGCGTGGTGGCGTGGCTGCCCTGGGCGAGCGACTTCATCGCGCCGAGGGTGAGCTGGAACAGCCGCAGCGAGGGCTCCCGCTCGACCGGGGTGAGCCGCTCGGCCGTCTCGGCGATCGCGCTGGCCGTCGTGTAGCGCGGGTAGTCGCCGAGGAACCGCTTGCCGTACAGGTCGATCCCCTCGACCTGGCTCACCGTGTGCAGGGAGCTGCCGTGGTTGCCCTTCGGGTCGCCGGCGAGCTGGAGGTCGACGTGGCCGAACGGCTCCAGCCGGGCGCCGAACTTCGAGGTGGTCCGGCGGATCCCCCGGGCCACCGCGCGGAGCCGGCCGTGCCGCCGGGTCAGCAGGGTGATGATCCGGTCCGACTCGCCGAGCTTCTGCACGCGCAGGACCACCGCGTCGTCGCGGTAGAGCTGTCGGCGGTACCCGGCCATCGGGCCATTCTCCCTCGGGGTGCCAAATCAGGGTCGGTTCGGGGTGGACCGACGGACGAACCCCGATGTGCGCCCGCCCGGCCCGGCCGTAGCGTGCTGGCCATGGCTCTGCATCGGACCACCGTCGCCCTTGGCGCGGCCGCCGCCCTGATCGTCCTCGCCGGATGTGACACCCTCTCGTTCCGGCGACTCGACTTCGACACCACCGAGGCGGTGAAGATCACCCGGATCACCGTGCTGCCCGGCGCCGGTGACGTGGTCGTCCACGGGTCCGGCAGCGCCGCGGAGGTACGGATCAAGCGGGTGCTGCGCTACCAGGGCGGCCAGCCCGACGCGAAGTACGAGATCAAGGGCGACGAGCTGGTCCTGGACACCGAGTGCGGCAACCGGTGCACCGTGTCGTACGAGGTGACCACCCCGGAGGGGGTGGCGGTGCGGGGCGAGACCGGCTCCGGCAACATCGAGCTGGCGCGGGTGGGCGCGGTGGAGATGAAGCTCGGGTCCGGAGACGTGCGGGTGACCGGGTCCACCGGTGCCGTAAGCGCCGAGACCGGCTCCGGCAACATCGAGATCGACGACGTCGCCGGGCCGGTGAGCCTGCGCGCCTCCTCCGGCGACGTCAGCGGGCGCCGCCTCGGCGGGCAGGTGGACGCCGAGACCAGCTCGGGCAACGTCACCATCGAGCTGGACAAGCCGGTGTCGGCCCGGGCGCACGCCTCCAGCGGGGATGTCCAGCTGGTCGTCCCCACCGGCCGCTACCGGGTCCGCTCCAGCACCGGATCGGGCGACACCCAGCTGGGGGTGACCGACGACCCCACCGCGTCCCTGGTGCTCGACATCGGCACCGGCAGTGGGAACGTGACGGTCACCCAGCGTTGATCTCCATGGTCCGGACCTCACCGGCCGTCCCGCTGCACCGGCACCGGGGCCCGGCCGGCGATCCGGGTGGTACGCGGCCCCGCGGCCGCCGGATGTCGCGGTCGGGCGGCTCGCCGACC
>JAEVHO010000166.1 GCA_016802835.1 Micromonospora sp. ATA32
CGCGCCGCCCGGGCACCGCTGGCTGGCCCGGGACTGGCTGCGCGACTACACACTCAGCCGGCCGGTGACCGAGCCGGTGCCCTGGGACCATCCGGTCGCTGGAACTACTGGCGCCGCGAGGTCGAGGCGTACCGCAGCGGGCTGGCCACCACCTGCTACGCCGACGCCGGTCTCGTCGCCCCCCACGCCGCTGGCGGTCGACGACCGGCCGGACGGCGCCGTCGCGCTCTGGCTCGCCGAAGCGGCCGGCCGACCCGGCACCGCGTGCACCGTGGACGACCTCGGTGAGCTCGCCAGGCGTCTCGGCCGTGCCCACGCCGGCTGGCTCGACGCGCCGCCCGGGCACCGCTGGCTGGCCCGGGACTGGCTGCGCGACTACACACTCAGCCGGCCGGTGACCGAGCCGGTGCCCTGGGACCATCCGGTCGCCGCGGGCACCTGGCCGGGGCCGCTCCGCGACGACCTGCGGACGCTGTGGGAGCGACGGCACGCCGTGCTCGCCGCCACCGACCAGCTGCCCCGGACGCTCTGCCACCATGACGTCTGGCCGACGAACCTGGTGCTGAACGAGGCCGGCCCGGTGCTGCTGGACTGGTCCTTCGTCGGGCCAGGGCCGATCGGTGAGGACGCCGCCAACCTGGTCCTCGACACCTTCCTTGACGGCCTGGTGGACGTCGGGCTGCTGGCCGACGTGGCGGCGGCCGTGCTGGACGGTTACGTCGAGGGCCTGCGCGGCGCGGTCGACCCGGCGGTCGTCGTTCACGCGGTGCGGCTCACCGGCGCGGCGAAGTACTTCTGGCTGGCGCCGGTGATGCTCAACCGGGCCGGTGGCGCGACCGGCCAGACCTACGACCGGCGTGATGAGGCGGCGATGTTCGCGGGGCGCCGACCCGTGCTGGAGCTGCTGGCTGGCTGGGCCGCCGGCGCGCTCGGCTGACCGGGCCGCCGCCTCCGGCAGGCCAGCTCAGGTCAGGTCGAACAGGGCGGCGGCGCTGTCCCAGCAGACTGCCCGCAGCCAGTCGTCGCCGAGGTCGAGCCGGGCCAGGCCGGCCAGCTGCTCCGCGTACGGGTAGGGGATGTTCGGGAAGTCACTGCCGAGCAGCACCTTGCCGGCCAGCCCCAGCTCGCGCAGCCGGGGCAGTTCCTCGGCGGGGAACGGCATGAACTTGTCGAAGAACGAGGTGAACGCCATGGTGGTGTCCAGCCGGACCTGCGTGTACGCCTCGGCGAGGTCGAGGAAGTCCGCGTAGTCGGGCGCACCCAGGTGCGCCACGATCGCGGTCAGCGTCGGATGGCGGGCCAGCAGGGCGGCGAACGGCTCCGGCCCGGTGTGCGCGGTGCCGACCGGCGCGTGCCCGGCGTGCACCACCACCGGCACCCCGGCGTCGGCCAGCAGCCCCCACACCTCGTCCAGCTCCGGGTCGGTCGGCGTGAACCCGCCGACCTGGACGTGCACCTTGAACACCCGGGCGCCGGCGCCCAGCGCCTCGGTGACGTACCGGGCGGCGTCCGGCTCGGGGAAGAAGGTCGCCGAGGGCAGGCAGCCGGGTGTGGCCCGGGCGAAGTCCAGCGTCCAGCGGTTCAGCTCCGCGGCCATCCCGGGCCGGTGCGGGTACGCCAGCGCGGTGAACGCGCGTACGCCGAGGCGGCGCAGGTGCGCGACGCGCTCGGCGTCGGACCAGCGGTACCGGATCGGCCACTCGGTGCCCACCAGCGGCCCGGCTGCGTCGAAGTACGCCCACACCTTGCGCAGCAGTCGGGGCGGCAGGAAGTGCACGTGCACGTCGGCCAGGCCGGGTAGGCCCAGCCGCTGCCAGAAGGCCGGTACCTCGGCGTCGTCGGTGATCACACGTCGATATTGAACCGGTGCAGCACCGACGGCGCGACCAGCCCCACCGCGGCGAGCACCGCGAGGACGGTCAGCGCCCCCCGCAGCACGATCACCTCGGCCTTGCTGCCGGTACGCAGCGCGATGCCGTTCGGCAGGCCGACCATCATCCACATCCGTCGCTTGATCGGGATCGGCCAGAGGATCGGCACCCCGGCCTTGGTGATCATGTCGCCGAGGATGTGCACGAGGCAGCCCACCCCGACGGCGAGCCCGATCATCGGGTAGCCGCGGTCGCCGGGGAGGTTGGCGAAGGTGAACAAGGCCGCCGCGGCCGAGGCCAGGGTCACGATCACCCAGCCGGCCCGCTCGGCCCACTCGTCGAACAGGCCGCGCAGCGCCAACCCGATCATGAAGAAGAGGATGCCGACCACGGCCCACTTGCCGTACGCGGCGCAGAGCGTCGTGGTGCCCCAACCCACCAGCCCGGTGAACGGGAGGGTGTGGGTCAGCGTGCGGTGCCCGTTGTTGCGGCGGGGATCCCTGCTCAGCTTCGTCGCGTAGTAGACGCCGAGCGAGATCTTCTCCATCACCTCGGCGACGAAGAGCGAGAAGACGCCGAAGGTGCGGGCGACCGTCGCACCGCCCTGGTTGCGGGTCACCTTGCCGGAGAGGTCGAGGTCGGGAAAGAGCGCCCCGCCGGCGCAGACCGCGGTGCCGACGGCGAGCGCGAGTGGCGACTGGTGGTAGTCGGCGAACTGATTCAACGCCCACGACCCGGTCAGCCACACCGCCGCGCCGGACAGCGCGTGGGACGGTCCCATCATGTCGCCTCGCCCTCCCCAGGTTCCTTGATCGACAAAACTACGCCACTGTGTCAGAGCGCCGCCGAGGGGGCAATCACCCGGACGTCCACAGGGGAGGGTGTCGCGTAGCGGGCCGGAAAACTCTGCCGGATTATCGGCAAGTATGCGGCGTCGATCTGCCAGTCGAAGTCCTTTGTCAGCCATGAGACCGTGTACGCGCGGGTCGCCGACGTCCGCACCAGCAGCCGGGCGGTGTGCACCTTGTCGCCGGCGGACGTTAGTGGACACCGCACCTAGCGGATCGGAGGTGACCTATCGGTTGTCGGGTCGCCGTCTCAGCACGCTGCGCCATCGGCGACCAGCAGATTTCCCTCCGGGATGTCGATCCGGATGCGCCCGCCGGCCAACCGGGCCGCCGCCTGACGCGCCTGGAACGGGCCGTGGTCCCGGCGGGCGGCGGCGTAGCTGGTGGCGGTGCGGGCGGCGATGGTGGCCCAGCCGTACCGCTCGCTGACCATGGTGCGGGCCCGCCGGGCCACCCGGCGGGCGAAGACCTCGTCGCCGAGGAGTTGGTCGACCGCGCCGGCGAGGGCGTCGGGGTCGCTGTGCGGGAAGGTCACGCCGGTGACGCCCGGTTCGACGATCTCGGCGAGGCCGCCGGTCGAGGCGACCGCGAGGGGTGCGCCGGACGCCGCCGCCTCCAGCGCCACCATGCCGAACGGCTCGTAGAGGCTGGGCACGACGGTCGCGTCGGTGGCGGCCAGCACCGCCGGGAGCTGGGTGGCGTCCATGAAGCCGGCGAAGCGTACGGTGTCGCCGAGGTGCAACCGGCGGCTCTCGGACTGCAGCTCATCCCGGTACGGGCCGTCGCCGGCGATGACCACCCGCAGCCCCGGGTGCCGCTCGCGCAGGTACGGCACGGCGTGCACCAGGTGCTGCACGCCCTTTTCGTAGACCAGCCGGCCGGCAAACCCGACCAGCGGACCCTGCCCGGCGAACCGGGCGCGGGCGGAGGCGACCGCCCGGGGCCGCGCGTGCCAGGCTCGCCCGTCGACCCCGTTGGGCACCACGTCGACCCGGCCGGCCGGCACCTCGAAGAGCCGGGTGACCTGCTCGCGCATGTACGCCGAGCAGGCGATCACGCGGGCCGAGGCGTTGCTCAGCCAGTGCTCGACGCCGTGGATGGTGCGGTTCATCTCCTCCGGCAGCCAGCCCTGGTGCCGGCCCGCCTCGGTGGCGTGGATGGTGGTGACCAGCGGCAGGTCCAGGTGCTCGGCCAGGGTGACGGCGGTGTGCGCGACCAGCCAGTCGTGGGCGTGGATGACGTCGTAGGCGCCGGACTCGGCGGCGCGCAGCGCGGTGCGGGTCAGCGTGTGGTTGAACGCCATCGTCCAGGCCAGCAGGGAGCCGGTGGCCAGCGGGAAGGTGACCGGGTCCTCGGGGGCGCGCAGGATGCGGACGCCGTCGGCGTACTCCTGAAGAGGGGCGCCCTCGGCGTGCCTGGTCACGACGGTGACCTCGTGCCCGGCGGCGGCCAGGGCGACCGAGAGGGCGTGCACGTGCCGGCCGAGGCCGCCGACGAGCACCGGCGGGTACTCCCAGGAGAGGATCAGCACCCGCTGGTGCCGGGCGGGGTGGATGTCGATCACGTCGGCGTCAGGTGACATGCGGCCCCCTTGGAGTTGTGTCCCCGGCGCGCGCCTGCCGGGCACCCCGCGCCGGGTGCCCATCGCTCGCCTGGGTTCAAAGTCCATCCTGCCTGCGCCCGGATAACCAGCGGAGACGCCGCCGTTGCCGGTATGTAACGCCTGCCTATCGGCTCCTCCGGGCACGCAGCAGCTCGGCGACGGACCAGGCCTGGAACGGGCAGCCGGTCGCGGTGTGCGGGGGGAGCCCGTCGGCTGTCTCGCTCACCGATCCCAGGCCGAACTCCGTCAGGTGCGACTCGAGGCCGACGAAGAGCTCGTCGACCGGGACCTTGGCCCGCCGGCAGGCGTCCACGAACGGGCCGAGCAGCCACGGCCAGACCGTGCCCTGGTGGTATCCGCCGTCCCGCTCAGCCGGGCCGCCCCGGTGCCGGCCGACGAAGCCGGGCGAGTCGGGGGAGAGGCTGCGCGGACCGAGCGGGGTGAGCAGCCCGGCGGCGACCCGGCGCAGCGTGGCCTCGTCGGGCTCCAGCGGCGCGTACGGCAGCGACCAGGCCAGCAGCTGGTTGGGGCGGAGCAGGTCGTCGTCGTGGTGGGCGGCGCCACCGAGCGGGTACGCCGGTGCCGGCGCGTCCACCACGTCGTGCAGCCAGCCGACCGGCGCCGAGAAACGCTCCCGGAACGCGGCGGTCGCCCCCCGTGCAGCCGCCACAGCTCGGCGGCGTCCTGCCCGGCCAGCCCGGTGAGCTCGGCCAGGCCGGCCAGCCCGTTGATCCAGAGGGCGTTGACCTCCACCGGCTTGCCGGTGCGCGGGGTGACCGGCACCCCGTACACCCGGGCGTCCATCCAGGTCAGCGCCGCGCCAGGAGCGCCGGAGGTGAGCAGGCCGTCGGCCGGGTCGACGGCGATGCCGTACCGGGTGCCGGCCAGGTGGGCGTCGACCACCCCCCGCAGCGCGGGCAGCAGCTCATTGCCGAGGTCGGTGTCGCCGGTGACGGTCACGTGCCGGCTGACCGCGTGCAGGAACCACAGCGTCGCGTCGACGGTGTTGTACTCCACCCGGCCGGTGTCGGCGGTGTTCGCCAGCATCCCCTCCGACAGCGTCGCCGCGTACGACCGCAGCAGCTCGCGGCCCTCCTCGGCCCGCCCGGTGCAGAGGAAGAGCCCCTCGTAGGAGATCATCGTGTCCCGCGACCAGGCGCCGAACCACGGGTACCCGGCGACCACGTCGACGGCTGACGCGTCCGTGCGTACCACGAACGCGTCGGCGGCCAGGGCCAGCGTCGCGTCGACCGGGTCCGCCGGCTTCGCCTGCGCCACCACCCGCCGGTTGCGCCGCCGGGCCACCTCCACCACCTCGGTCGCCGGCGGCGGCTCGGCGCCCAGGTCGCCGGCCCAGGCCAGCACCGAGACCGTGTCGCCGGGTCGCTCCAACGGGCCGGAGAACCGGCCCGCGTACCAGAGGTCCTCGTCGGGGTGCGGCCGCGCGCGGCCTCCTCGCGGTGGTGCACGCCGAGCCACCACTGCCCCTCGGGCGTCCAGTCCGGCCCGGCGAGCCGGAACGCGCCCTCGACCACCGCCGGCCGCCGCGACCGGCTCGACCCGGGGCACCGGGCCGTCGGCCCGCCGTTCGCCGTGCGCGTCCCGCCAGGTGCAGGCGGCGGCGAGGTCCAGCCGGACCGGGCCGCCGGAGACCAGCCGGTGCACCACCGCCACGCAGGGCCGGCCGGGCAGCATGGCCAGCTCCCGCTCGATCACCAGGTCGCCGATCCGCCACCGCCAGCGCGGCAACCCGTCGACCAGGGCGAAGTGCTCCAGCAGCTCGAAGCCGCGCGGGTCGACGTCACCGGAAGACCACTCGTGCGCGCCCAGGCGGACCTGCGCCCCGGACGGGAACACCACCGCCGGGTCCAGGCTGACCAGCCCGACCCGGCGGGACGCCGGCGTCTCGCCGGCCACCACCAGCAGGCCGTGGTAGCGGCGGGTCCGCAGCCCGCTGATGGTGCCCATGGCGTACCCGCCGACGCCGTCCGGCACCAACCATTCCCGGGTCGCGCCGCTGGTCAGCTCGTTGCAGACCTGTGGGCCGAAACCGATGTCGATCAACTTCCCTCCAGCGGCGGCGAGGTGTGACGCGCCACGACGAGAATGGCCGCTGTGGTGATGTACCCAGGCGGCGTCGAAGATGTGCACGTGATCACTGACGTGCCGCCCCCCGACGCACCGTCCCCCGACGCCGAGCGGCTCCGGCTGGCCCAGGCCGACTCCGGGGAGCAGGACTGGCGCGCATGGGGTCCCTATCTGTCCGAGCGGGCGTGGGGGACGGTACGGGAGGACTACAGCGAGCACGGCACGGCGTGGGACTACTTCCCCCACGACCACGCGCGGTCCAGAGCCTACCGGTGGAACGAGGACGGCATGGCGGGCGTCTGCGACGACCGGCAGACCTTCTGCTTCGCCCTGGCGCTGTGGAACGGGCGGGACCCGATCCTCAAGGAGCGGATGTTCGGCCTCGGCGGGGACGGCGGCAACCACGGCGAGGACGTCAAGGAGTACTGGTGGTACGAGGACTCCACGCCCACCCACTCCTGGATGCGCTGGCGCTACCACTACCCCCAGGCCGCCTTCCCGTACGACGAGCTGGTCGCGGTGAACGCGCTGCGCGGCCGGGACGACACCGAGTACGAGCTGGTCGACACGGGAATCTTCGACGACGACCGGTACTGGGCGGTGACCGTCGACTACGCCAAGGACTCGCCGAGCGACATGTGCATCCTGGTGACCGTCGCCAACCGCGGTGACGAGGCGGCGACGCTGCACGTGCTGCCCACCCTGTGGTTCCGCAACACCTGGGCGTGGGGGCTGCCCGGCGGCGACCGGGTGCCGCGCCTGGTCGGCGAGGGGTCCCGGCTGGTCGGCGAGCACTGGGTGCTCGGTCAGGTCCTGCTGGAGGGCGACGGGACGCCGGTCCCGCTGCTCTGCGACAACGACACCAACGCCGAGCGGCTCTGGGGGGCTGCCCGGCCGGTCGCCGTACCCGAAGGACGGCATCAACGACCACGTGGTCGACGGCGCGGCCACGGTCAACCCGGCCGGGGAGGGGACCAAGGGCGCGCTGCACTACGTGCTCGACGTGCCGGCCGGCGGGCAGCGGCAGATCCGGCTGCGGCTGACCCGTACCGCCCCGCCGCCCGCCGGCGCCCCGCCGGCGCCCGCCGACCTCGGCGACGGCTTCGACGCGGTGGTCTGGGCCCGGCGGGCCGAGGCGAACCGCTTCTTCGCCGGGATCATCCCGCCGGCGGCCACCGCGGACGAGGCGCTGGTGGCCCGGCAGGCGATCGCCGGGCTGATGTGGGGCAAGCAGTTCTACCACTTCGACATGAAGCGCTGGCTGGACGGCGATCCGGGTTCGCCGCCGCCGCCGGCCGGGCGCCGGCACGGGCGCAACAGCGCCTGGTGGCACATGAACAGCTTCGACGTGATCTCCATGCCCGACCCGTGGGAGTACCCCTGGTACGCGGCCTGGGACCTGGCCTTCCACTGCGTCAGCATCGCCCGGGTCGACCCGGGCTTCGCCAAGGACCAGCTGCTGCTCCTGCTACGCGAGTGGTACCTGCACCCCAACGGGCAGATCCCGGCGTACGAGTGGGCGTTCGGCGACGTCAACCCGCCGGTGCACGCCTGGGCGGCGCTGAAGGTGTTCGAGATCGACGGCGGCCGGGACCACGACTTCCTGGCCCGGGTGATGCACAAGCTGCTGCTCAACTTCACCTGGTGGGTCAACCGCAAGGACACCGGCGGCAACAACGTCTTCGAGGGCGGCTTCCTCGGGCTGGACAACGTCGGGCCGTTCGACCGCTCCGCGGCGCTGCCGGTGGCCGGCGTGCTGGAGCAGTCCGACGGCACCGGCTGGATGGCGATGTACGCGCTGAACATGCTGGACATGGCGATCGTGCTGGCCGAACACGACCGCACCTACGTCGACACCGCCACCAAATTCTTCGAGCACTTCGCCTACATCGCCGCCGCCGCCTACGACCAGGGGCTCTGGGACGACGAGGACGCGTTCTTCTACGACGTGCTGCGGCTGGCCGACGGCAGCCAGGTGCCGCTGAAGGTGCGCTCGGTGGTGGGACTGCTGCCGCTGGCGGCCACCACCAGGCTGACCGCCCGTACCCTGCACCGGCTGCCCGAGCTGGGCGCCCGGCTGCGCTGGTTCCTGACCAACCGCCCCGAGTACGCCGAGGTGATCGGCGCCCGCCGGCTCGGCCCGGACGGCCGGCAGCAGCGGCTGCTGTCCATGGTCGGCCCGGAGCAGGTGGTCCGGCTGCTCGCCCGGATGCTGGACACCGACGAGTTCCTCTCCGACTACGGCCTGCGTACGCTCTCCCGGGCGCACCTGGACAAGCCCTTCGCGGTGACCCTGGGCGGGCAGGAGTTCTGCGTCGGCTACGAGCCGGCCGAGTCGACCAGCGGCCTGTTCGGCGGCAACTCCAACTGGCGCGGCCCGATCTGGATGCCGACGAACTTCCTGCTGATCAGCGCGCTGCGCGACTATGCCGCCTTCTTCGGCGACGACCTGCAGGTGGAGTACCCGACCCGGTCGGGGGTGAAGCGGACCCTGGACGAGATCGCCGACGACCTCTCCACCCGGCTGATCTCGCTGTTCACCCGGGACGGCTGGGGTCGGCGGCCGATCTACGGCGCCGCCCAGCTCTTCCAGACCCACCCGGACTGGCGGGACCTGATCTGCTTCCCCGAGTACTTCCACGGCGACAACGGCGCCGGCCTGGGGGCCTGGCACCAGACGGGCTGGACGGCGCTGGTCGCCGATCTGATCCTCACCATGCGCCGCTGACGGCCGACCGGTCCCCGCCGCCCGCGTCCCGGCCGCGACGGTCCCATCGCTCGACCGTCGCGCCGGGCCGTCGCGGCCGGGGCGCGGAGACGGTTCAGGGAAGCGGGAAGAAAGCCACCCTGCCGTGGTACTCGCCGGCGACGACGGTGGTGTCGCTGCCGACGAAGAGACCCCGGTCGGTGGCGTACAACTCGCCGGTGCCCACGCCGCGGTCCTTGGTCGGGTTCCAGGCCAGGGCGCGCCCGGTGAGCGGGTGGATCGCGCCGATCCCGGGCCGGGACACCGCGCCCACGCCGGCAGAGTTGCGACCGAGCGGGTTGTCCAGCCACCGCTGGTGGCCGCCGACGTACACGGCGGCTCCGGTGACCGCCACCGACAGCAGCGTGTCGCCCCCGGTGTAGTTCACCCAGGTCGGCTGCTTACCCGAGGTGTCGGTGCCGAACTCGAAGCGGGCCGCCGCGTCGCAGAGGCGGCCGGTGAACGTGTAGCCGGTGCTCACCGCCACGAACCAGCTGCCGTCGGCGGAGATGTCCACCCCCCGCAGGTAGCTGGGGATGCTGTTCGCGCAGGCGGGCTGGTACCGGTCGGTCGACCACCCGGACAGGGTCGCCCCCGCAGCCGCCAGCCGGGCCACCGCGAGCTGGTGGCGGGCCTGCCCGGCGACGGAGCTGAAGTTCCCCACGAAGATCAGCCGGCTGCCGTCCGCGGAGACGTCCAGCGCCTCGACCTTCACCGGGGCGGTGACCCCGGTGGCGGTGGTACGCGGCCCGTTGACGTCGAGGTTCACCGACGAATCGCCGGCGCCGGTCACCGCGTTCAGCGCGGCCAGCGCCCGCCGGGTCACCCCGCCCACGCTCTGGAACGCCCCGCCCAGGATGAGCCGGCCGCCGACCAGCCGCATGTCGTTGACCGGGCCGCTGAGCGCCGCCGGGGTGAAGCCCGCGACGCGGGCGCCGCTGGCGGCATCCAGCCGGGCCACGCTGCGCATGGCCACACCGTTGACGGTGCTGAACGCGCCACCGACATAGAGCGACCGGCCGTCGGCGGAGGCGGCGAGGGCGCTGACGGCACCGTTGACCGTCGGGCGGAAGGTGGTGTCGATCCGGCCGGTGGTCGCGTCGAAGGCCACCAGCCGCGCCATGGCCAGCTGGGCCGTGGAGTTCGCATCGCGTACCCGGGTGAAGGTCCCGGCCAGGTACACCCGGTTGCCGATCTGGATGATCCGGTTGACCGTGCCGTCGAGTGCGTGCGGCGTCCAGTTCGCGGGGTCGGCGCCGACGACGGTGGGGTGGGTGGCGTTGACCGCCCGGGCCGGCGTTGCCGGCAGGGCCGCGCCCACCGTGGCGAGCAGTGCGACGGCGGCGGCGAGCATTGGTGATCGTCGGTTCCGGTGCCCCGGCCGGGAGTGGCCGTGCGGGTTCTCCTGACTCGTCCTCATCGATGAAGCATCCCGCTGTGAAGTGGTCATTGCAGTCGGGTGGCCGCTGGCGGCGGGTCGGAGTTCGGTCAGTTCCCGCAGCCCGTCCGGGCCGGTGCGCCGCCCGTGGGGTTCGTGCCGCGCGCCGGCGCGATCGGCCGGCCCGCCGCCGGTACATCCGACGGTGACCCGACCGGCCAGGAAACGGGGTGAGCTGCCGGGCTGCCCGCGAGTACGGTGTCCCGGGCACGACAGCGGAGGGTTGTCAGCAGTTCTCGCTTCTGTGAGCAGACATACGAATACGTGAGTATTAGTATGGGTCTCATGAAGCTTGCCGAGTGGGCGCGCCGTAACGGGGTGCACCCACAGACCGCGTACCGATGGTTCCGCGAGGGAACCATGCCGGTACCCGCTCGGCGTCTTCGGTCGGGAACGATCATGGTGGACGTT